>JAZDKR010000011.1:0-16919 GCA_043802785.1 Elusimicrobiota bacterium | reverse complement strand
GCGTTGGACTATAAAACGCCATGGCAGGTATATTCGGTTCCGCTTGGCGTGATGAAAAAAAATAGTGCGGGTTTTTTTGGGGATAACTTCCTCACCTTAACTACACCTGTAAATTGGTCTTGACAAACCCGACTAGTTTACACCGTATATACTATAATGGAATATTGCTTTTCCATTTTTATCTTTCTAACTTGCAAATCGTTCTTCGTAATTCTCAAATCGTACATTCATTTTATCAATTTTGTCGTCAAATCCCTCCTTTATTTCATCAAGTTTCTGATTTGTTTCATCTATCCTCTGATTTGTTTCATCTATCCTTTTACCTAAATCCTCTCTTACAACTTTTAATGCATACTCTACATTCTCAACTCTCTTATCAACAGCATCTATTCTCCCAGTCAACCGTGTTTCTACTCCATCTATTTTACTATTTAATCCTTTACCTAATATATCAAACTTCTTGGATAAATCCTCAAAAAGTATTACGAATTGTTCTTTCTTATCTCCGCCTAATGCGGATAATTTCTTATTATTATTTTTCATTTTAAAAAATTAACTTATTCATCTCCGTTTAATAAGCGGACCATGCCACTACAACGGCGCCCGATAAATCGCCTGCCCGACGGCCGTCAGGCGGGGGCAACTACATCAGGCGAATAACAATGCGACCGCTACATTAAAAAAGGAAATTCCTATACTTTCAAGGCAGTCATACAAGATTAAATTATTTTGTCAAGTATTTTCTGAGTTTTCAAAAATAGAGGATTCCCCTTTTTTTCCCTCTTTACAATAAGGACCTGTTTGGTTTCTCCACGACTCTGCATAACCAGATTTTATCCAGTCAAGTGCCGCCTGCTGTATTCCGACATCATAACCTAATTCTTGGGAGAGAAACCACTTATGTTTTTCAATTTCGGATTTTTGTGCTTCAAAATCAGCTTTCATCTTTTCATCACGCCATTTTTTTGAGTGATTTTGGAACCATTCGTCTAAAGCGAAATCAATCCCAACATCGTGGCATGCATCCTTAGACAAAAACCATTTGTGAGTCAAAACCGCATTAATCTCATCCAACGACAACTCATCTAACTTCGGATTTTTTTCCATAAAAACTCCCCGTTAAACTCTACCATTAAAGACGGTAAGTAAAATCGCACAAAATGATAAAACAAAAGTTGTTACATATATCAAAAGCACTATTTCTTTGTGCGTCCAGCCGATATTCAAAAGACGATGATGAAAATGTCCTTTGTCCGCTTCCATTATATTTTTTTTATTTCTGAACCTTCTCAAAATTGAAAACGCTACATCCAAAACTGGAATCGCTACGACTGTTATCGGAATAAAAAGCGCAACCATTGCAGTTGTTTTCAAAGTCCCTATTACGCTTATCGCACCAAGCATAAACCCCAAAAACTGACTGCCGGAATCACCCATAAAAATTTTTGCAGGATGAAAATTGTGGTATAAAAAACCGATACATGCACCGACAAGTGCGGCACACAAAATTGCCGCAAGTTTTAACTGTTTAGAAAAAAGAATGATTTTCGTGTCGCTCTGTAAAATCGCTACAATCAGAAATGTCGATGCCGCAATTGCTACCACACCCGCAGCAAGACCGTCAAGCCCGTCAATAAGATTTATGGTATTCATAAAACCAACAAGCCAGAAAATAGTTATAATCTGGCTTATCAACAGCGGAAAATTAAGATAATTGCTGAAAAACGGAAGTTTCAACCCGGATATATTAACACCATAACTTATGACGGATAATGCCACTATTATCTGAACTAAAAATTTTACAACCGGAGGCACGCTTTTTTTGTCATCAAAAAGTCCGAGAATAAAAATAATCGTTCCGCCAATGAGAATTCCAATAAGTTGTTTGTCAATTGATAAAATACTTTCAAGTTCGTTATTGACAAATACTTTATGACGGAACGCAATCAATGTCTGGAACCGCGGAAAAAAATACAGCAATGCAATTCCGGTTATAAAACCGAGATATATGGATATTCCACCCCAACGCGGAATGCTTCTTAAGTGGATTTTTCTGTCGTCGGGTTTATCCACCACATTAAATTTTTCCGCAAGCCATTTGGCAATCGGAGTCGTTGCAAAAGAAACAAATAAAGCAGCGGCAAAAGCAGTTAGATAAATGTAATTCATATTGGGAATTTTTTACACAGCGATTTCACTTTTTCTTTTATTTTTTTCAACGCCACATCGCTATCCTTGTATTTTATTACTTCGCTGATAAAATTTGCTATCAGTTGCATCTCTTTTTCCTTCATTCCACGGGTAGTCACAGCAGGTGTTCCAAGTCGTATGCCCGATGTGATAAATGGTTTTTGTGTGTCGTAAGGAATTGAATTTTTATTGACGGTAATCCCGGCTTTATCAAGGGCTTTTTCAACTTCAAGTCCAGTAAGTTTTTGAGGGCTTAAATTAACAAGCAAAAGATGAGAATCGGTTCCACCAGAAACAATTCTGAAAGAATGTTTTTGAAGTGCCTCTGAAAGTTCTCTTGCATTTTCCAAAACTTGAAACTGATATTTTTTGAATTCTGGTTTTAATGCTTCACCGAAAGCAACCGCTTTTGCCGCTATTACATGCATCAGTGGACCGCCCTGTGTTCCTGGAAAAACGGTTTTATCAATAACAGACGCATATTTTTCCTTACACATAATCATACCACCGCGTGGACCTCTTAATGTTTTGTGAGTTGTTGTTGTCACAAAATCTGCAAAAGGAACAGGAGAAGGATATAAACCAGCAACTATAAGACCAGCATAATGGGCAATGTCTGCCATCAAATAAGCACCAACTTCATCGCAAATATCTCTGAACTTCTGCCAATTGATAACCCTTGAATATGCGGAAGTTCCTGCAACAATAAGTTTCGGTTTATGTAACTTGGCAAGATGTCTTGCTTCTTGATAATCAATAAGTCCGGTTTTTTTTGATACGCTTATCGGCACCGTCTTAAAATATTTTCCGGAAAAATTCATTGGATGACCGTGTGAAAGATGACCACCATGTGAAAGATGCATCCCCATAATTGTATCCCCAATGTTAAGTACCGCAAAATAAACTGCCATGTTCGCCTGTGTTCCCGAATGTGGTTGAACATTTACATGCTCACAGTTGAAAAGTTTTTTTGCACGCTCTATCGCAAGTTTTTCCACTACATCCACAAATTGGCATCCGCCATAATATCTTTTCCCGATGTAACCCTCGGCATATTTATTTGTTAAAACCGAGCCCTGTGCTTCTAAAACCGACTCCGATGTAAAATTTTCCGAAGCAATCAGTTCAAGGTTTTCCGACTGCCTTTTCGTTTCGTTTTGTATTGCTTCCCAAATTTCATAATCAGTTTTTTTTAACATTGTTTCTCCTATTCGCTTCGCGAATACCCGAATGGAAACCGAATGTTGACCAAATGTAGGCACGGTCTCTGACCGTGCTATCAGCACGAACACAGTTCGTGCCTACAACAACATTGAAATTATTAGACATCAAGTTAGGTCGCTTTCGGCGACTGACTTTGTTATTTTATGCCTGCCCTTGAATGTCTTAATCGGAGGTCATTCCCGCATGCCGTTAGCGGGAATCCATTAGTATGGTTTTTTCTGGATTCCTGCTTGCGCAGGAATGACAGTCCTTGAATACCGATGTCCGAAACATACTAACTTTGAAATTCATAGACATAAATGTCTCTGACCGTGCTATCAGCACGAACACAGTTCGTGCCTACAACAACATTGAAATTCTTAGACATCAAGTTAGGTCGCCTTCGGCGACTGACTTTGTTATTTTAATCCTGCCCTTGAATGTCTTAATCGGGGGTCATTCCCGCGAAGGCGGGAATGACAAATAATAGGCAAAAATTAACGAGACAAATCTGTAATTATTCGGTGCCTTTATTCGGGTTTCATATTTTCATAAATTTTTCTAATTCTTTTTTTGATATGCAACCTTCTCTTATCACAATATACGGAAATTTGCTGACATCCAAAACGGTTGACGGTTTTCCCAATCCCGAATGCGGAACTCGCCGCGACAATCCTCCGTCTATAATTATATCAGCATCTTTAAGAATTTTTTTATCCAAATCCGAAATACATTGGCAATTTTTTTTCCCAGAGATATTGGCACTTGTTCCTACAAGCGGACAATCCATTTCTTTTATGATTGAAAGTAAAATTTTGTTATCGGGAATTCGGACCGCAATATTTTTCCTACCACCCATCAGCATTGTTCCGAGTTCGTTTGTTTCAAAAATAAGTGTAAGTGCTCCAGGCCAGAATTTTTTTGCTAATTTTTCTGCACCAGTCGGAATTTTTCGGACAATTTTTTTTATTTTTGAGATGTCGTCCACAAGAACCGGTAACGACTTTTTATCTACGCGGCATTTTAGTTTATAAATTTTTTTTACACTTGCTAAACAAAATGCATTAGTTCCGATGCCGTAAATCGTATCCGTCGGAAAAACAGCAATTTTCCCGCTTTTCAAATCCTGCGCAATTTCTTTTATCGCCTTTTTATCTAAATTTTTCAGTTTGTAGATTTTCATTTTTTATACACAGAGTGCACAGAGAATAAACACAGAGGACACAGAGTTTAAGAAAATCAGAACTACGAAATGAGAACTGATAATTCTTAATTCTTAATCCTTAATCCTTAATTCTGCCGTTCACTAACTTCTGTACGAGGCATTGATTTTTATGTAGCCCTCTGTGAAATCGCAAGTATAAACGGTAGCAGATGAACCACCGAGATTAAGATTAAGATTAAGATTAACTTCTTTCTGGTTTAGAATCTTTTTTGCTTCAAGTTCTGAGAAAACAATTGGGCTTCCTTTTTTGAAGACACAGAGATTACCAAAAGAAACATCAACTTTTTTTGGATCAACCTTCACCTCACTTCTTCCGATTGCAGCGACGATTCTTCCCCAATTTGCATCATTGCCGAAAATTGCCGTCTTAACAAGCGGGGAATTCGCCACCGTTTTGGCAATTTTTTTTGCATCGGCAATAGTTTTTGCCCCTTTCACATTTACGGTAATCAGTTTTGTCGCACCCTCGCCGTCACGGGCAAGCATTTTTGTGAGTTCTACGCAAACAGCAGTTAATTTATCACAAAATAGCCGAAAGTTTTCACCGCCGGGAATAATTTCGTTTTTTGCTTCACCGTTAGCAAGAACAAAAACAGTATCATTTGTTGAGGTATCTCCGTCAACAGTTAAACAATTAAAACTTTTTTCAGTTGCAATTTTTAGGGCACGACTTAATGCTTCTTTTTTAATTTTTGCATCTGTCAAAATAAAAGAAAGCATTGTTGCCATGTTGGGTTCTATCATTCCACTGCCTTTTGCACAAGCCCAGATAGAGACAGTAGATAGCCGAGTAGGTTCGCCTGTGGCGAAGGGATAGGGGATAGCCGAGTAGGTTCGCCTGTGGCGAAGGGATAGGGAAGGCAGAAAAAATTTTTTAGAAACAATTTTTGGAAAGGTATCGGTGGTCATGATACCTTCAACGGCGGATAAAGGCGAGTGAGTAAGCGGGTAAGCGGGTAAGCGGGTAAGTTTTTTGACACCGATTTTTATTTTATCCATCGGTAAATACTGTCCAATCACACCTGTTGAGGCAACTAAAATATTCCCCGGTTTTACTTTTAATTCTTTTGCAGTTAATTCACAGGTTTTTTTGGCATCTTTTATTCCTCTTTCACCCGTGCAGGCATTAGCACAACCTGAATTCGCCACGATTGAATGAATTTTATTTTTTATATTTTTCTGTGAAACAATTACAGGTGCCGCCTTAAAGATATTTTTCGTGAACACCCCCGCCGCAACACACGGTTTTTCAGAATAAAAAAGGGACAGGTCCTTTTTTCCGTTCTTTTTTATCCCACAATGCAACCCATCAGCAAAAAACCCTTTTGGAAGTTTATTCATTTTTTATTTGCTAAATATTTCCCTTGATTCTCAAAAAGTTGTGGTTGAGCATTTATATTTTTAATTTCATAGTCACACATTTTTAATTTGTATTTATCGTCAATTTTTCCATTTTTTAGTCTGTCTACTATCATTTTATGATATTTTTCATCAATTTCTGTAGTTATAAATTGCCTATCTAAAACTTTGCAGATTTCTATTTCCGAACCGCTACCTCCAAAAAGAATTAAAACAATATCGCCCTCTTGTGTGCAACTTTTTATCAACATTTCAGAAAGTTTTTGCGGAATTTGACAGGCATGAAATGTTTTTTCTTTACTTACATTTTTTACTAAATTGAAATAGAACCAAGAATATGGCATTCTTCCTTTTGAACCATTTGCTATATTGTCTAATATTCTTTTATCTGTCGGATTTTGATACGACACTGCTACATTGTTTTTACAAAAATTGTTATTCTTTGTTTTGCGGCAATGTAAAATACTTCTATGAGCGGTTGTAAATCGTTTAGGGCTTTGTCCAATATTAGTGTTATACACCCAAACATAGTCAGAAACTTCATAGCACGCTTCATCTAAATAATTAACCCGTAAATAAGCATTTTGTTTTGGATAATTTATTAAAAACATATTCCCCGTATCTTTAAGAACTCTAATGGATTCTCTGGCTAATTCAATATACCACTCAATATATTCATCAAAACTTTTGGTATACGTTTTGTCTCCATACTTTACTCCAACATTGTAGTCAGGATCACCATAAACCATATCAACGGATTTATCGGGCAACTCCTTCAGGAGTTTAATAATATCTTTCAAGAATACTTTGTTTAAATGATTTTCAATATTATTGTTCATTTTTTTATCAAATTATATTGAGCATTTTTTAATAATTTTATAGAACAAATATCATCTTCATTTTCAAATGCATAATTATAAAGACGCAAAACAGAGTTATTGTTTTCTTTGTACCGTAAAACATAACAAGTTGTAATTTGATTTATAGGTAATTTCTCATTTCTTTTTATTTCAGAAAAATACTTAAAAGGATGGAATAATTGATATATAGCAAAGTTCTCGGGACTACCATTTTTACCCTCAAAAATAGTTACAACACCGTCGTATTCTATTGTAAAATCAATTTCCATTTGTATGTTTTCAAATATAACTTTTTCTTTATCAATACAATATTCAAAACTCGTTTTTGTTCTTCTTGCATTGTAAACTCTTGGAATAACATTAATATCATTATATAAAAAATGGTGAAATATCTTTTGATTATTACCGACGGAAATCATATTTGATTCACTTGTATCATATTCATTCAATATACTTCTTTTATATTCCCAATTTATGACATTTTTTTGAATAATTGGTTCAAATTTATGAAATCCTTTTTCTATTCCTTTAATAAATTTATGATAACCACCACCTTTATGAATTATAAAATAATCGTTTTCTATTAAAATATCAGGAAATTTTTCAGTATCATCAAGTTTTGTAGCATCAAATGGATTACCAAATTTATATTTTTTGCTTACAGATTTTACTAGATCATTATGAAATATAAAATCATTTTTCCTTTGACAAATTTTAAATATTTCAGTTAATATTTCTTGTTTTTTTCCCATATTTTTCAATCCTTCGTTTTTTCATAAACAAGTAAATACTGGTGAGTTATTTCTAACTCTTTGCCAGATGGAAATTGCTGATTAAGGTTTTTATTTTCACCATTGACAATTATTATTTCCTTCAGTTTTAAGTTGTCAATTTTTAGATTGTCTATTATTTCTTTTGCCATTGGTCTTGTGCACCTATTCGTCCGAATGTCTTTCGTTTGAATTATACAAAAATTACCAACCTTGAGAGTGGAAATTTTATCAGAAATAATTTCCTGAATTTCTTCAGGGTCAGGGAATTTTATGAATAATGGGTTTTTATATCTTTCAAAAATATTTTTGGTTAAGAGTTTTTCAAATTCATTTTCCGGGAAATTCCACACAGTTGTGGTTTCAGTTTCTTCCAATTTTTTCCCAAAATACATTTTTTTTACAACAGATTCAACGGTATTGTATCCACAAATATCTTCTTTTATAGATGGTTGTTCAATTCTTTTCGGCTTTTCAAAAACCGGAAGATACTCGTGGGCTAAAAGAAGAAAATTATATTTTATGCTATTGTTGTACCAAAATCCGGATGACTTACAGTTGTGTTGTCGTTTAATTATAAATTCCTTTAACTTAAAGCCCGCATTCAGATATCTATCTATAACTCGAAATCCAAGAGGAATTACAAACTTTTTCCTTCGCATATCCCCAATAAGTATTGCACATTGTCTTTCTGATTTCAGGACTCTAAAACTCTCCTTTGCAACTTTTTCCATTTCTTTTAAGAATTGCTCAATTTCTAAAGATGATAAATCGCCAATTTTGTTGTCAGTATAGCGAACTATATTTGTATATGGTGGATGAGAACAGATTAAATCAATAGAATTATCTTTTAGAAATGATAAATCTCTCGCATCGCCAACTAAAAGTTCGGGTTCATATGTATTATCAAACTTAAAATTCAGATTTTGTTTTACCAATTTTACTGCTTCCTTATTTATATCAAGTGCAATACATTTTCTTTTTAACAACTTTGACTCAACCGCAGTTGTCCCTGCACCACAGAAATAATCTAATACAGTTTCGCCTTCCTTTGAATACTTCAAAATTATATTTCTTGGAATATACGGAGACCAATTTCCCCTATATTCGCCACTATGAGTTGCCCAATTTCCACGACTCTTAAAACTCCAGACAGTTGTTTGTTCTTCCTTGAAATCTTTTGGTTCCAATGATTTAATTTTCTTGTCAACATTAAAATTGCTGATATTAATTCCCATTTTTTCAGTAACAAGTTTTTCAATATAGCGAAAAGAAACACCATGCCTTTTACCGATTTCAATATCTGGTATTCCTTTTAATTTATCTTCAATAATTGCCTCTTGTAATTTCATATCAGTCCTTCCTTCTCGTCGAAACCGAACATTATATTCATATTCTGGACTGCCTGGCCGGCGGCGCCTTTGACAAGATTGTCAATCGCTGATGTAATGAGCAAATTATTTGTTCTTCCGTCTATGTTTATAGCAATATCACAGTAATTTGTATTGACAACATTTTTTGTTTGTGCTGTTTCCACAATTCGCACAAACGGTTCGTTCTCATAATATTTTTTGTAAATTGCAATAACATCTGCCGAAGAAATCTCTTTTTCTAATTTCAAGTAAATTGTTGACAACATTCCTCTCTCTTGTGGAATAATGTGCGGAGTAAATAAGACCGTAAGTGGTAAGTGGTAAGTGGTAAGCAGGGAAAGTTCTTGCTCTATTTCGGGAATGTGTCTGTGAATTCCGCCGACTTGATATGCGTAGCAATTCGGTTCTTTGTAGTTTTTTACAAACTCTCTGCCACCGCCGGAATATCCGCTTTTTGAATCAATAATTATATTTTTGACATCTACAGTTTTTTCTTTTATTGCAGGATAACAACCCAAAATTATGCTGGTTGGATAACAGCCAGGATTTGCAATAAGTTTTGCATTTTTAATTTTCTCTCTGTAAATTTCCGGCAATCCATAAACCGCATTTTTTAGAAGTTCTGGATTTATGTGTTTTACACCATACCATTTTTCATAAACGGCGGGGTCTTTTAGACGAAAATCAGCACTTAAATCAATCACTTTTTTACCCAACAAAATAAACTTTGAAACAATTTCCATTGATACTTTATGCGGAAGTGCGGTAAAAATTACATCTGCATTTTCGGCAATTTTTTTCTCGTCAATATCCTCGCAGAATATATCTAATTTGCCTGATAAGTACGGATACATTTCAGATATATGTCTTGGTTTCCCGTCCATTCTACCCGACAAAGAAGTAATTTTTACTCCTGCATTCTTCAGAAGAATCTTTATAAGTTCTTCACCGGCATAACCTTTTGCACCGACAATAGATACATTTATCATAATTAAGTTAATGCCGACCAAGGTCGGCAACTACATCAACATTGTAGATTGCTTCTCCGCCTGTGTCGGATCGCAATGACACTTTGCGGTTATTCGTGATTTACTTGTAGAGATTAATACCGTGATTTCACCTAAAATTTTCTCGGGCAATTTTCCAATGACATCTGAAACAGTTCCCCTGATAAATTCTTCAAATTTTTTTGTGAGTTCCCGGCATACAACTATATCGGAATCCGACGGAAAAACTTCTGAAATAATTTCCAATGTTTTTTTTATACGGTATGGCGACTCGTAAAAAATTATTGTCTTTTCAAGTTCTGCAACTTTTTCTAAAACTTTTTTGATTTTGCCTTTTTTTCTCGGTAAAAATCCCAAAAACACAAATCCGTCAGAAGGTAGACCACTCGCAGAAAGTGCCGTTATAACCGCCGAAACACCAGGCACCGTCTCAACCTTTATTCCTTCTTCTATCGCTTTTTTTACAAGAAAAAATCCGGGGTCTGAAATGCCCGGAGTTCCTGCATCCGTTACAACTGCAACATTTTTTCCTTTTTTCAACTCATCTATTAGAGATGGTATTTTCCTGAACTGATTTTGCGAGTAAAAACTTATACAGGGTTTTACTATGTTATAATGCACAAGCAAAATTTTTGTCCGACGGGTATCTTCGCAAGCAATTAAATCAACCGTGATAAGTGTCTCTACCGCTCTTAATGTGATATCTTTGAGATTACCGATTGGTGTTGCAACAACATAAAGAACTCCGCTCATAAAGGTTTATTTTTATTTTTTTCTTTTTCTAAAACCCTCAAAAACACATTGACGATTTTCGGGTCAAACTGTGTTCCTGAACCTTTTTTCAGTTCCTCAATTGCAACATCCATATGCAGTGCTTTTCTGTACGGCCTGTTGGATGTCATCGCATCATATGAATCAATAACCGCAACAATTCTCGCACCTATCGGAATTTCCTCGCCCACCAAACCCTCACTATAACCCATACCGTTAAACCATTCGTGATGATAAAGAATCAACGGTGCAATGGGAGCCAAAAATTCAATAGGAGCGATTATTTTTTCACCAATTGTAGGATGTTTTCTTATTTCAACCATTTCCTCATTAGTAAGTTTCGATGTCTTCAGCAAAATCTCCTCTTTAATGCCTATTTTTCCTATATCATGCATCATTGCGGCATACTCAATATATTTTACCATTGACTTCGGAAGATGCAACTCCTCAGAAACAAGTTTTGCATAATATCCCGCACGGTCGGCGTGTTCTTTTGTATAGGCATCTTTTGCGTCAATCGCTCTTGCAAGTGTTTGCATCGTTTCAAAATAAAGTTGCTGCAAATTCTGGTAAAGTTCAATATTTTCAATTGTAATCGCTACCTGACCCGCAAAAAGTTGTAATAGCCGCAAATCCCTCTCAATGAATTTTTCACCCTCTTTTTCCCTGTTGACATTTAGGACGCCTACAACTTTATCTTTTATTTTAAGAGGAACCGATATAAACGACTTTGCTGGATACCTCACATTTTCTGCCTTAAAAAATCTTGGGTCAGTTTCTATATCCTCGACAAAAATAGGATTCCCATTTCTGACAACAAGTCCTGCAATACCCTCGCCGATTTTAAGTCGCGTGGTTTCAACAATATCTTTTGCGAGCCCCCTGGCAGCAACAATTACAAGTTCGTTCGTTGGTTCGTCAATTAACATTAAAGAACCTATACTAGTTTTTAATATTTTTACCATATAATCAACTATCATTTTGTAGAAATTTTGCCTGTTATGACTCGGCGACATCGGGCATTTCAGTCCAAAGCTATGAAGTTCTATAAGTATATTTATGAGATTGTCCACTGAGACAATACTGTTTATGTACCCCAGTTTTACATCATCCATTTCTTTTCTGACATTAAGCAACTGATGCACATGGAATTTATACCTGCTAAAAAAATAAATTCCTACTGAGACCGCTAAAACCGTTAATGATATAGAAAATATTTCAAGATACATAGTTAATAGGAACAGGATTAAGAAGGGCAGGATTAAGTTGTAAGTTATAAGGATTAAGAAAAAACTTAATCCTTAATCCTGATTAAACATTAAAGCCGGATGAGATTTTATTCAATTCCGCTATTATTCCGTCAATCTGCCCCAAAAGTTCAGAAAATTCTGCAGAAGGAACATTTTTTTGGGAAAGCCGCGTAGAAATTGCCGAAAGTTTTTTGCCAACGATTTTTGCCAATTCTTTATCCTCGGAAACTTTTTTCTGAATTTCAGAAACCATCTCGTTAAATTTGTCCCGAAGTTCAGCAAGTTCGTCACCACTTCTTAAATTCACCCTGTATGTCAAATCACCTTCTCCAACAGTATCACATGACCTTTCAAAATTAAATATGGGACCTGCAAACTTGTGCGAAACAAAAATAGCAACTATGGAAACTATTACCAGAAGAATTACAAGTTTTCCCAGCATAAGATTGTTGATTCTAATCATAATCGGATATAAATCTGGGTGCTCTAATTCCATAATTGCACGTCCGACAGTATAATAGACATCCCAACCGACGGTAAAAGCAACAAGAACCATCGCGATAAGAACAACTGCAATATACTTAAATTGCAACGCCCTTTTGACGATTACAATTCTTCTTTTGTATTTCGGCTTATCGTCCATAAAACCCCCGTTAACGACAGGATTAAGTGGTAAGTGGTAAGTGATAAGTGGTAAGTGATAAGGATTAAGAAGGGCAGTGATAAGTAGTAAGTGATAAGTAGTAAGTAAAAACTTAATCCTTACAACTTATAACTTAATACTGACTTCTTACTACTTAATTCTTAATCCTGACTTCTTAATCCTTAATCCTGACCTAATGTATCATACAAAAAAAATAATAAAAGTCAAACAAAATTTCAGTCAGTCAGTTATGGATTTAGATTAACAGATGGGTATGTACTTTTTCTTGTTGTTTCGGGGGGGGTCTTGAGATACTAATGGAGGCATCTACCGGACAATTCCTATTCTACCTGTTTTCTTTTTACCCTTATTGTTTGTAACTAAATAAATATACACTCCTGAGGCAACTTCTTCATTAGCGTCGTTTTTCATATACCATTTGTACATACCTTTATCACAGGGATTGTTACCATCAGGATATTTGAGTGTTACTACCGATTCACCAGAAATAGTAAATATCTTTATTGTAGATTGTTCAGGCATTCTACCGAATACAATAAAATCTGAATCAAACATATCACCACTGCCGGGCTTACACGGATTGGGAAATACTATTACTTTTGCTACATCTGTATAACTCATTGATTTACCAACAAATCCATACACCGATAGATGTGTTACCGACACAGTTACACTATTGTTCATCATGTTCACAATTTGTTCACCTTGAGCCAATTTCCATTCACTTTTATTTCCATTTTCAATCAATAAGTAGATGCCTAATGTGTCTTCATATACTTCTGGCCAGGTATGGTCAAGTATACCGTCATTATTTTTATCAGTATACGGTAGTGTAATTTTTATCAGTTTACCTCCAACAATCTCTACCGTGCTACCATAAACATTGTATGCGTTCAACTCTACATTTAATTCGGATTGGAAGTGTTTAACACGATATGCTCCGGGCTCTGTATCTTTTTTCTTGTTGGCTTCTTTAAGATTATCTACATTAACTTTCTCAGGGTTATTTATTGGATCATCGTTGATACTTATATAAACAGGTATACCAAATGTGCCTTTATCTATTCCAACCTCTATTGTCAACCCTACAGAATTTACTTTAACAATTGTTGTGGATACATCAACCGGTACATATATACCACGAGGTCTCATCGGTAAAGTAGTTTTTTCCATCCAATAACTTTCATTACCAATAATATCAACCGCTGTTAATCTGTAATAATAAAATACATTATTGCTCAGTCCTTTATCTTGATATGTTGTTTTCGGATGTGATACGGTTGTAAGAACCATATAACCTGTACCGCTTGTGCTACGATATATTCTGTATTCCTTTATATCAGGGTCAGTATTAGCAGTCCATGAAATGTCTACAAATTCATCACCGGCATTAGTAACAAAATTTGTCGGTGTAGCAGGTGCTGTTCTATCAGGTGTATATACACTTACTACAGGAGTAAATTCCGTATGGATATTGCTATAGTTCTTTGCACGTAGTTTGTAATAATAAGTTGTTTCATCATCAAGATTATCATCCGTATAACTTATATTTGTAGTGGTACCACATAACATATACAAAATAGGGGGTGTAACAGAAGCATACCACAATTCATAAACTGTCCCAATAGGATTATCATTATTGTTCCATTCAAGTTGTATGTAACCTTTTTGTGAATTAAATTCTTTACCATAGACGGCAGCAATAATACTATGCGGTGTATCCGCTAATGTAGAAGTAGATACTGCTGAACTATACTCATTACCAAATGAGTTCACTCTTATAGAATATGTGGTATTTTTTAGTAATCCTTTTACTGGTATGGAGTCACCCCAAGTAGTTGTCGTCTGATAAACAGCAATTGTACCGAGAGTATAAGACGACTGTAGATACTGATCCACTCCATTGGTGGATGTTACCTTTACTGAATAAAGTGCTTCTGGTAAATTAGCATCAGTATTTATATGCATGGTTATACTGGTTACATAAACTGCTACAATATCGGCTGCTGGCACTTCGGTGGATAATGTCTGTGTATGTGTAGAAACCACTGAACCATCAGATTCATTTAACACCGTATCCCGTACTTTAACTCCAAACCAATATGTAGAATCAATGGAAAGATTGGTAAAAGTTGTGGAGGTTTCACCAATCCAGCCTGAATTAGCAAATGCACTGAATGGACTAACAGATGAAATTTCCACATAATATGGTTGCGTATGTAATCCGCTCAACGCATCTGTCCCGTTTGTAGTAACGGTAATTGAGGTTGTATAACTTGCATATATCTCAATGCTAATATTTGCCGGCGGACTTGTGTCAATTCTAAAAGCATGTCCACCAGTATTTGCTGTAGATATAGAACCTTCAAGATCACTATTGTCTGTGCTCCAGACACGCCAATACCAGGTTCCTTCAGGTAGTAATTGTGAGTTTACATAATTCGTTGCATCCTGTAAACACAGTTCAGAAGTGTAAGATATATAGTTATACTGAAAATCAGAATGTGTGCTATATTGTATTGTAAATTTTACAGTATCACCAGAATTAGGATCGTTCTGTGTAAATGTTGCTATCAGGGTTTGATATTTTATCCAACTGCCAAAATCTATTACCTGATAGAAAGTTGTATATTGCGAGAGGTTAGATGGTGCATTTGGTGGTTCGTTAACGGGTGGAGATACTGTGTCTATTATAAATGCTATATCACCGTCGTTTGCTGTTGATATTGAACTTGTGTATCCATAATTGTTTGTAGTCCATACACGCCAGTACCATGTGCCATCGGGTAGGAGTGATGTAACATAATTTGTTGCACCCTGAGTTAGCAACGGTGAAGTATAAGTTATGTATTTGTAACTAAAGGTTTGATGTGTGCTGAATTCTATGGTATATCGTAATGTGTTTTCTGCAGCAGGATCACTTTGTGTAAATGTCGCACGAATAATATTATAGTTTGTTTTACTACTAAAAGTAAGGTCTATCCAGTTACCCACATATTGTGCAAGATTAGCAGGTGTGTTTGGAACAGATAATGTCTTTGTGCTACCAAGCGATTGCCATAATGTTTCTACACCGTTGTTGTTCCTTGATTTAACCTGAAAATAATATGTCGTGTTCATACTCAACGATTCGCTATTTGTACTGATGTTTGTCGTCCAACCACTGCTTACTTTCGGCACGAAATTGGCAGATGTTGATCGCTCACAGCAATACTCTGTTTCGTTGGGATTGCCGTTGGGCAACCAATTCGCTGTTATGCTGGTCCGATTGACAGTATATGGTCCTGTACCAGGGATATTTGCAGGTGAATATGCAGTAGTTTTATTTGACAGGTCTGACCAGTTTAATCGTTTATCTGCAGTTTTTATCCAGAAATAATGCGCATTGTTGTATCCAATCAAACCTGTAATTGTTTTTACTTCTGAATTACCAGGCGATGTAGTGGTTGCCCATGTAACTTCATACTGTGCGTCTGACCAGGTGTCTGTTGCTGTAGTAGTAAATTTTACTGTATATTTACCGCCGTCAATGTCTTTTACATACCCGTCATCACCCACAGCAGTCCATCTGAGAATTATCTGGTCAGTAGTAGATCCAGCTAAACCTATTAGGTCTGCTATTGCCGCTGGTGCAACAGTCTCAGGTAACACAAACACCGTTGCCTGACCATAGATACTCTGGTTCACTGTATCGGTAGCACAAATCAGAACATATCCTGTTGTGTTTGATATCGTCACTGTCCGTTTGTCCACACCATTTATGAAATTATCAGCCAGTGTAGAACTAATGTTGCCTTTATTGACTGATATATCAGATGATCCAGCATAACCTGTAGTAACATATTTGTCACTATCCAATGCAACAAATCTTATATCAAATGGTTCTCCTTCTATTATTTCTTGGTATGTGTAGACACCGAGAGCAGTATTTACACCAGGTTCAACTTCACTCCTGTAAAAACCATTACCCCAGTCACTATAATATACCCTGTTAGGAATATAAGGGTCAATCGCTAATGAGTCCGGTACTAAAAGCATGTTACCGGAAACATTCCCACCGTACAGAATATCCTTAACTAATTGCCAGGTCACTCCACCATCACTACTTGTTGACTAACGGTACGTTCTATGATATAATATAGACCGTATGGAAACCAAACTTCACAAGAATGCGAAAACCACATTAAAGATTAGAGAAGAGATTCGCGCCTCAACAGATAGCATTTATGTACTCTCCAGGAGATTCA
>JAZDKR010000010.1:0-60035 GCA_043802785.1 Elusimicrobiota bacterium | reverse complement strand
AACTTAATCCTTACAACTTATAACTTAATCCTGACTTCTTAATCCTTAATCCTGACTTCTTAATCCTTACAACTTATAACTTAATCCTGACTTCTTAATCCTTAATCCTGACTTCTTAATCCTTACAACTTATAACTTAATCCTGACTTTGTGGGGGTTTATAAAATGCGGCTTCCTGATATAGTTGGACCTCAGAAGATTTTAAAAAATATTTCTTCTGACTTGACATATGGAAAGTTTGTTGTTGAGCCATTTGAGAAGGGTTACGGGCACACGATAGGGCACTCGCTTCGTCGCATACTTTTGTCCTCGTTGGAAGGTGCTGCCGTCATTGCTACCCGTATAAAAAATGCTTCACATGAGTTTGCAACACTGCCGGGTGTTGTTGAAGATGTGATGGGTATAATACTTAATCTTAAAAAAGTAAGATTCAAGATGTATGCCGACGAAATACAGACGCTTAAACTGTCTGTTTCAAAAAGCGGCGAGATTAAAGCGTCATCTTTTGAAACGAACTCAAATATAGAAATTGTTAACTCTGATTTGGTCATTGCTACACTTGAATCCGGCGGTTCGCTAGATTTGGAAATTGATGTTGCAAAGGGCAAAGGGTATTCGCCTGCCGAGAAAAATAAAAAACAGAGTCAACCCGCAGGCACTATTCCTATTGATGCTGGTTTTGCACCAATTAAAAAGGTTTTTTATGAGGTTGAAGCAACCCGCGTTGGCCAGGCGACCGACTATGATCGTCTTATTATTGAGGTATGGACTGATGGCTCGATAAATCCAGAAGATGCGGTTGTTTTTTCAGCGAAACTTTTAAGCGATTCAGTTAAAATTTTTATAAATTATGATGAGGAGGAAAAGACAATACCAAAGGTTACGGAAGAATCGGTGACAGCAAGTGACGATGTATCCGGTAGCCCTTCCGATGGTATTTTAAGTCAGCCGGTTGAAATTATAGAACTTTCAATCCGTGCAGCCAATTGTTTGAAACAAGCGAAGTTAAAAAAAATAGGGGAGTTGACTATGAAAACAAGGGATGAACTTCTCGCATATAAAAATTTTGGTAAAAAGTCGCTTGAAGAAATAGAAATGAAACTGAGGGAATTGGGAGTGTCATTGAAAGAGTAACGCGAATACACGCGAATAAAAGGCAACGCGAATATTCGCGAATATTAGCGTTTGATTCGCGTAAATTCGCGTGTTTGCGGAGCAAACAATGAAAAACAAAAAAAACAGGAAATTAAACAAAACATCTGAGCACCGTTTTGCGATGCTGAGAAATATGTCGACATCACTTATAGAAAACGAGTCGGTTAAGACCACTCTTGCCAAGGCAAAGGAACTTGTGAAGTTTGTTTCCAAAATTATAACATCTGCGAAAAAAGGTGGTTTGGCGCTGTCCGCCAGACGACTTGTTACACGGGATATAAAATCTCATTCTGCTGTTTCAAAATTATTCGGTCCTTTGGCTGAAAGATACAAAGATCGTCCCGGTGGATATACCCGTATTTATAAATTAGGTCGCCGTGTTTCCGACGGTAGCGAAATGGCGATTGTGAAGTTGGTTGAATAAAGGCGGAGATTAAGAGATTAAGAGATTAGGAGATTAGGGTTTTGCTATTTCCCAATTTCCCAATTTCCTAATTTTCTAATCTCTGATGTTATCATGTTTGATTTTATTTTCTCGTTTTTTTCAAATGATATGGGGATTGATCTTGGCACAGCCACGACACTCGTCTATGTAAAAGGACAGGGCATTGTTTTGAGAGAGCCCTCCGTTGTCGCATATAACAAAGACACAAAAGAGATAGAGGCAATAGGTGAAGATGCAAAAAAAATGGTTGGCAAGACACCCGCATCAATTGAGGCCATCAGGCCATTAAGGAACGGCGTCATTGCCGATTTTGACATTACCGAAAAGATGATTCGGTATTTTATCAAAAAAGTTCATAACAGGAAAACGTTTCTTCATCCGAGAATTGTAATTGGTATTCCGTCGGGGATTACGGAAGTTGAACGTCGTGCTGTTCGCGAGGCGGCGGAACAGGCGGGTGCGAGAGAGGTTCATCTTATTGAAGAGCCGATGGCTGCAGCAATAGGTGCTGGTCTTCCTATCCAGGAGGCAACAGGTAATATGGTTATTGACATCGGCGGCGGCACCACCGAGGCGGCGGTGATTTCTTTGGGCGGAATGGTTGTTTCCGATTCAATCCAAATTGCTGGTGACGAGTTTGACGAAGCGATTGTTTCATTTTTTAAGAAGCACCACAATTTGGCAATCGGTTATAGAACGGCGGAAAACATAAAAATCGCGATCGGATCCGTTTTTCCTCTTCAAAAAGAGGAGACGATGGATGTGAAAGGACTTGATTTAATTCAGGGCCTTCCGAGAACGATAAATATTTCAAGCAAGGATATAAGAGAGGCGTTGATGGTGCCGGTTAAGGCAATTGTTGAAATGGTTAAAGGTGTTCTTGAAAGAACCCCTGCTGAACTTGCAGCAGAATTGGTTGACAGAGGAATAGTTATGGCTGGCGGCAGTTCATTAATGCGCGGTATGTGTGATTTGCTGTCAAAAGAAACCCATCTTCCTGTTTATCTCGCACAAGACCCCACCACCTGCGTCGTTTTAGGAACAGGCAAGTACTTAGAAGAACTTGAAAACATAAAAAAAGCACGGAAACGGTTAGAATAAAAAGCAGAGATTAAGAGATTGGGAGATTAAGTAGTTGCCCGATTTATCGGGCGCCTTTGCCGTTTTGTAGCCGTTTTGTAGTTGCCCGATTTATCGGGCGCCTTTGCCGTTTTGTAGTTTTGTAGTTGCCCGATTTATCGGGCGCCTTTGCCGTTTTGTAGTTTTGTAGTTGCCCGATTTATCGGGCGCCTTTGCCGTTTTGTAGCCGTTTTGTAGTTGCCCGATTAAATCGGTTGCACAAGCGACCTCGCAATGACAAGTACTATCGGAGCTTCTGTCACAAAGCAATAGTGCGGTCTTTAGATTGTGAATAAGATTGATTTTTCAATTTTCTTCATCAACTTCATCAACATTTTCAGGTTTTTTCTCAGCGGTTGTTTCGTGACGCTCCTGTTAATATCCAATTTGAATCCCACCGAGAATAAAAAATTAGAAAACGGCATATCAGTTATTTTTGACACCGACCCGTCAGCAACTACCACTGCAATCCAGATATGGATTTCTGCAGGTGCAGTGAATGAAGATAAAAACATTTCTGGAATTTCTCACTTCGTAGAACATCTTATTTTTAAGGGAACACCGACAAAAACCCAAAAACAGATTGCCCCCGAAATAGAAAAATTTGGCGGAATTATAAACGCTGCAACCTCAAAGGACTTTACATATTTTTATTCCATTGCACCGAGCAGTTATTCACTTAAAGCCGCAGAAATTCTCACCGATGTCGTTTTAAACCCCCTATTTCCTGAAGAAGAAATTGAAAAAGAGCGAAAGATTATATTGGAAGAAATCAAAAGAAAGGACGACGAGCCGCAATCACAACTTTTTGATGAATTTTATAGTTATGTCTATCGTAACTTTTTTCGCTATGCTCAAAGAGTCATTGGAACAGAGGAGACAGTTTCAAAATTAAAACGGGATGATTTTTTATCATTTCACAGGAAATTTTACATACCCGAAAATATGTTCATTGTTGTTTCCGGCAATTTTGACAAAAAAGAAATGTTCAGTTTTCTGAAAAATAGCCCCGCCTTGGCGGGATTAAAAAAAACAAAAAGAAAAAAAGATAGAACAATTATTTACAATTCAATACCTGAAAATAAACTTTCCCAAAAAAAAATAATCAAAAAAGACATTTCACAAGCATACATAATAATGGGTTTTCCTGCGGCGAATATAAAAAGTAGCGACCAGTATTCGCTTGATATTGCTTCATATGTTATGGGAACGGGCAGGGCATCACGGCTTTATAAAAAACTTGTTGAAGAGACCAAGATTGCCTACGGTATTTCTGCTTCATTTGTCACACACAAGGGACCCGGGTTATTTTATGTGTATGCGGAATGTTCATCGGAAAATATATCCGCTGCATCAAATAAAGTTTTAATTGAACTTAGCCAACTTACTTGTGAAAATGTAACCGACGAAGAACTTGACAGAGCAAGGGTGCTTCTTATACGGGATAAACTTTTGCAGGAACAAACACCGGATGGCAAAGCGGAAGAACTTGGATTTTATGCTGTGCTGGGCAACAGAAAAATCGCCGAAAGTTACATAAAAAATATAAAAAAAGTAAAACCACAGGATATAAAAAATGTGATTTCAAAATACCTGATTTTTCCGAATATTCCAACGGTAGTTATTACACCGTGAAGACAATTACAAATTACAAATAAACTGAATGTCATTGCGAGGACGAAGTCCTTCGCCAGAGGCGAACCTACTCGGGAAGCAATCTCAAAATTGTTGATATGCTTGTATGCTGATACGGAAAAAAATGAAACGGAAATACAATAGAAATACAATGGAAATTCATAGAAATTCAATTGTATTTCGATGTATTTCTATTGCATTTCTACGGTGTTTCATTTTCCGTATTTCTTGCTTTCTGCTATCTTATTACCCTGCTACCTGTCTTTACGCTCAAACAAGCAAGGTCGTGCTTGACAACGGTTTTACACTTATTCATCAAGAAAAAAAAGTCGGACTTATAAGTTGTATTTTATTTGTGAAAGGCGGGGCGGCTATTGAAACCGACAAAGAGGCAGGCATAACAAATGATATGCTTCAAGTATTGACAAAGGGAACGATCAGCAGAACTTCCGAAAAAATTGCTAATGATACAGAAATGCTCGGAGCAACAATTTCGGCGGGCTGTTCAAACGATTTTTCAGAGGTCTCAATGATAGTACCTGCTAACAATTTCATTTCTGCTTTTGATATTTTTGCCGATGTTGTGAACAACCCGACATTTCCTGAAAAGGAATTTGAGAAAGAAAAAACAAAAACGATTGCTGCAATGAAGTCGAAATCAGACCATATTTTTAGTGTTGCTTATGATTATTTCAACGAACTGATTTTCAAAAATCATTCTTATCACATGCCGATTGAAGGTTATGAAGCAACTGTTTCCTCTTTTACCGCTTCACAGATTTCTGATAATTACAGAAAACATTTTAAGATGGATAATATGGTTTTATGCGTTGCGGGTGATATTAGTTTTGAAACTGCAAAAAAACTTGTAGAAAAATATTTTGGCAATATAAAAATTATAGGAACAACTGAAGTAGGGGCGACTTCAGTCGCCCAACTAATTTCAAAACCATCAAAAAAAACTTATACCGGCAAATTTCAGCAGTCGTATATTTTTTCTGGATTTTTGGCACCAGACATCAATCAAAAAGAATATGCTACAGTTAAAGTGGTCAATTGTGTGCTCGGTGGTGGAATGGGTTCACGGCTTTTTGATGCGCTTCGCGAAAAAAGCGGATTGGTCTATGAAGGCGATTCATTTTACCCTTCAAGAAAAGAAACAAGTGATTTTGTGTTGTATGCCGGGACATCAAAAGAAAATGTAGTGACGGTGGAAAAAATATTTATTGATGAAATTATCAAGTTATCTGAAATTACCGACGACCAATTAAAAAACGCAAAAGAGTACTTGAAAGGAACTTATCTTTTAGACCACAGAACAATCCAAAGACAGTGCTGGTATCTCGGTTGGTGGGAAACGATGGGAAAGGGTTACGAATATGATCAAAAATATCTTGAAGATATAGACAAAGTTTCCATCTCCGACATCAAAGTCGCTTGCGAAAAGTATTTTAATCCAAAAGAAATCACAACGGTTATATTAAAATGAAAATAAAGAAAAATCCCATTGTTTTGCTTTCGCTTTATCTAATAGTATCCATAATAATTTTGAGTTTCAACTTAAATCCCACAGTCAAAATGATGAGGAATTTTTTATTTTACATAGTTGTTACACCCTATTCAAAAGTAAATTATGTGGTTTCGTCCGTTGGAAATCTCGGTGGTAATATAAAAGAAATAGTTAACTCGCATCAGGAGGTTTTGGAACTTAAAAACCAGAATCAGAATTTGCTGCATGATTTGGTTAAATTGAAAACACTTGAAATTGAAAACAAGCGTCTAACAGAACTTTTGGGCTACAAAAGAAACATCAAACGTAATACGGTAATTGCCAGAATAATAGCCAAACCGCCGCAGCAGTATTATAAATCGTTGATTATTGATAAGGGAAGTGATGATGGTTTATCGGATAACAGGGCTGTTTTCGGATTTTATAAAGGAAAATTCGGCGTCGTTGGACAGTTGACAAATGTTGAAAAAAATGTTTCTATAGTTTTGACCATTACAAACCGTATTTCAAAAGTGCCCGCCCGTATTGTACCCGCTGCTGTTGACGGAATTGTTATGGGTCGAGAGTCAAACGAGTTGGATATGATTTGGATCCCCGCTGATGCGGAAATAAAAATAGGCGATGAAGTTGTAACATCTTCAGCATCAGATATTTTTCCGGCTGGCATTCCTATCGGAATTATTGTGTCCATAACCCAGACGGGTCATCTTCCTTTCAAAAAGGCGTCCATAAAACCGCATATACCGGCATTTCAGTTAACGGATGTATTTATTGAATAACATGGAATGGATGTGGAGCAAGACACGGAACAGTCACAGAACAAGACACGAATAATTGCAAGGTGTCCCCCACCGCCTTGCTTCGCAAAGCGAAGCAGTGGGGGGAAGCAATCTCATTCGTGATGACATTCGTGATGTGTTATTCGTGAATTTTATGAAAAAGTTGTTGTTTTATTTTACCTCTGTTATTATAATAATTTTTTTTGAAACTCTGTTTTCAATCCAGCATAGCGGAACGCTATTTGGACTGTTTTTTATTATTTTTATTGGATTGTACAAGGGCTCTTATACCGGTTGCACTCTGGGATTTTTTATTGGGCTTATTGAGGGTGTTTTTTCCGTTACGACTTTCGGGACCTTAAGTTTTTCATACTCAATTATAGGGTATTTGGCAGGTCGCATTCCGAAACGGATTGACGAAGAAAATTTGTTTGCACAAATTTCTATTGTTTTTATTGGAGTTGTTGTTTATAAAATTATTAACTTAATAATTGAGGTTCTTTTTACAGGCATTCCCGGAATTTTTTCTTTTGGATGGCTGATTATCCCCGTATTTTTTACACCCGTCTTTTTTTTGTTTTTTAAGAAATGGTGGCTTTTTTGGTTTAACCGTCTGAATGTGGACAGGTGAGAGAGGCAGTGAATAGGGGATAGGGGATAGGGGATAGGGGATAGGGGATAGGGCGTAGAAAAGTCATTGACTTTAACTAAACCCTATCCCCTACCCCCTGATTTTATGTGGCAAGGTGAAAGATTAGGATATTCATCTGAGTCGTTTTCGGATCGACTCAATGTTCTGCAATTATCCATATTTTTTTTGTTGGGGATTATTTCTTTCCGACTAATTTCACTTCAAGTGATAAAGGGTTGTCAGTATAGAAAAATATCGGATGAAAACAGAATAGTCCTTTATTCCCAGCCGGCTACCCGCGGTAAAATTTTTGACAAAAACATGGATGTTGTTGTTGATAATAAACCCTCTTATGTGGTTCTGTTTTCCCGTCAGACAATGGATGATAAAGAGGTAAAAAATGTAATAACAAAAGTTGCACGGTTGCTCTCAATTCCTGACGATGCAATGGTTTCCAAAACAAAAACGATAACAGGTAAAAATTTCTCATTAATAAAAATTGTAGAAAACATTTCAAAATATCAGGCAATGCGGCTTGCCGAAAAAATTCCACAACTTCCGGGGGTTGTGGTCAGAATTGAACCAGTGAGGGTTTATAAGTATGGTTCATCAGCATCCAATGTAACCGGTTATGTTCGTGAGGCATCCATTGACGAATTGTCAGAATGTCCTCAATTAAAAGTAGGCGATGTTATTGGCAAAAACGGAATTGAAAGAGTTTACGACGAGATTTTAAGAGGTAGTGACGGCGGAAGCCAGGTAGAGGTTAATGCCCGAGGTGTCCAGAAAAGAGTTTTAGAAACGGTTGAACCGATTGATGGCGATTCAATAGTGCTTACAATTGACAAAAAAATTCAGATGGCTCTTTCAAATCAGATGCTGGGGCATACAGGTGTGGCGGTTGCTTTAGATCCAAACACGGGCGGAGTTTTAGGGATTGCATCATATCCGAGTTATGACCCGAATTTATTTATTTCAGGACTACAAAAATGGCAAACGCAGTATCTTTTAAGGTCAGACAAAAAACCGTTATGGAATCGTGCCTTGCAGGGGCAATATCCTCCGGGTTCCGTCTATAAAATGGTTACTGCTGTTGCAGGGCTTGAAAGCGGCATTATTACTGCGCAGACCGTTATAAACTGTAAAGGTTTTATTGAACTTGGAAAATATAAACAGAGATTTCGCTGTTGGGCGAGGGAAGGTCACGGTGATATGCGGCTTGTCGATGCCTTGGCACATTCCTGCGATGTTTATTTTTACGAGATAGGTTTGAAATTGGGTCCTACAAGATTAAACGACTGGGCTGAAAAATTCGGATTTGGAGAAAAAACCGGCATTGATTTACCGTCGGAGGAAAAAGGACTTATTCCAGATAGAGCATGGAAAAAAGCAAAACTTCATCAGGACTGGTATGATGGTGACACGGTTAATATGTCCGTCGGTCAGGGATATAGCTGGACGACACCGATTCAAATAGCACAGTTTGTTTCGGCTATTGCAAACGATGGAATTGTATTCAAGCCCTATATTCTTAAAAAAGTAATTGATTCGCATGGTGATGTTAAGTTTGAAAATATACCGAAAATAAAAAGAAAATTAGATATCTCATCTGAAAATTTCCGCGCTGTAAAAAAAGGAATGATGGATGTCGTTCGCTATGGCACAGGCACAAAAGCAAAAGTGGATGGTTTATCTATTTCAGGGAAAACTGGTACTGCACAGAATCCGCAAGGCGCCGATCACGCATGGTTTGTTTGTTTTGCTCCCTCGGAAAAACCAAAAATAACACTTGTGGTTATGGTTGAACATGGCGGCGGCGGCGGTGATGTAGCAGCCCCTATTGCCGGAAAAATACTTGCGGAAATCTTTGGTAAAGAAACGCTAATTAACGCGAATACAAACAACGCGAATATACGCGAATAAGGGGACGCGAAACAAATACAAACGCATTAACTAATTTGTCATTCCAGAATGTTTTTATCGGGAATCCAAGAATAAATTGTCATAGATTCCTGCCTGCCCGACTTCGTCATTCAGGCGGGCTTTTGCAGGAATGACATCTTGTGAAAATCTGTGGCAAAATAAAAAAAATGAAATTATTATTAAAAAAATTTGATTGGATTCTTTTTATAGATGTGCTTTTCATCGCATTCATAGGATTGCTTTTTATATTTTCGGCACAGATGCGAACTGGTAATTCTATGTTTTATGTTGCAAAACAATCAACCGCTTTTGGCATCGGTATTGCCGCGATGCTTTTGGTTATAAGTGTCCGATATGAATTATATTCCGAATACACGAAATATTTTTATTTTTTTGCGTTGCTCTTGTTGGTTGCAGTTCTTCTTGCGGGAAGCCGTATCCGTGGTTCAAAATCATGGTTTGATTTAGGCAAATTTGCATTTCAACCGTCTGAAATCGCAAAAATAGCGTTCATATTATACCTCGCCAAATTTATTGAAAAAAATCGCTACCAGATGAAAAAAATATCAAAACTTTTTGCTGCATTTATGGTCACATCAGGTTGCATTGTCTTAATTTTGCTTGAACCGGATTTTTCATCAGCATCAGTTTTTGTTCCTATTTTTTTTGGTATGATGTATGTTGGCGGCATTCCGAAAAAAATAATAAATCTTGTGGTTTTATTTTTTTTAGTAACGGTGTGTCTTCCGTTTTTAGAAATATATTTGACGATAAATGATGCATATGGTTTTCTAATAAAAAATTTCAAGATAATTTATGTTTGTACGGTTTTTCTGGTAACCTTTTTTGCATGGTTTTTCATAAAATTTTTAAGGTTTAATATAACGTTTGAAAAATATAAAATTGTGATTTTAGTGGTTCTTCTTGGACTTATATCAGCGATTTCAATATCAGGAAATCTTAAGGACTACCAGAGAAAACGACTTATTGTTTTTCTGGACCCGTCTTTGGACCCATTAGGCAGCGGTTACAACATTTTACAATCAAGAATTGCGATAGGAAGCGGGCAACTCTCAGGCAGAGGAATTTTTCAGGGGACACAGACACAGTTGGGATTCATCCCCGACCAGCATACCGACTATATTTTTGCGGTTATTTCTGAGGAGGGCGGTCTTGTTTTTTCATTTATCGTTATTTTGTTGTATGCTGTTTTAATTGCCAGAGGCATATCAATAGCCAGAAATGCCGCCGATAGATTCGGAAGTTTGACAGCGGTTGGAATTGTTGTTATGTTTTCATATTACATTATATTAAATCTCGGAATGCTTACCGGGATAATGCCTGTTGCAGGGGTGCCGTTGCCGTTTCTTTCTTACGGTGGCAGTTCCTTAATTGCCAATATGATTGCCGTCGGACTTTTGATGAACATTCACATAAGAAGGTATGCGTATTAAAGGCAGGGGATAGGGGATAGGGGATAGGGGGATTAGTAGCGGCGAATGTAAATTCGCTAAAATCGTTGATTTACTACTTTCTACTCCCTATCCCCTACTCCCTGATTTTATATGGATACAATAAAAAAATTCTTACCATTTGTAAAAAAACAATCACAGTATATTGGTGAGGAGTGGAATACCACTTACCACTTACCACTTACCACTTATCACTTACGGTTTTGTCTTGTTTTTCCAGACCTTTATGAAATCGGAATGTCCAATCTTGGAATGCAAATTCTTTACAATATCCTAAATAAAAATGGGCATATCGTCTGTGAAAGAGCATTCTCGCCAGAGCAGGATATGGAGGAACTGATAAGGAAAAATAATCTTCCGCTTTTTTCTATTGAGACAAAAACGCCGCTTAACGAATTTGATATTATTGGTTTTAACATTCAGCACGAGTTGTGCTATACAAACATTCTTAACATTTTGGATTTGGCGAAAATACCCTTAAAAACAAAAGATAGAATGGGGACAGTCCGCAAGGGACAGTCCCCATTGATTATTGCTGGAGGTCCTGCCTGCGTCAATCCTCTGCCATTGTCAGAGTTTATAGATGCATTTGTTATCGGTGATGGGGAAGATATAATTACAAAAATTACAAATTACAGATTACAGATTACAGACAAGACGGAACTGTTATCAAAACTTTCGGAAATTCCGTCGGTGTATGTGCCTTCGTTTTACCCCGTTAGAAGTGGTCCGCATCAGGCGGACCACGATACTTCTAATGGGGTGCACGACGGTAAAAAATTCATCAAAAAAAATGTTGTTGATTTGGAGACAGCAGAATATCCAATGAAGCCGATTGTTCCGTTTTTGAACACCGTGCAGAATCGTCTGAATGTGGAAATAATGCGCGGCTGTTCAAGGGGCTGTTTTTTTTGTCAGGCATCAAAATTGTATTCTCCTCGTCGGATAAGAAGCAAAGAAAAAATTTTGGAGATTATTGAGAAAGGACTTGCTTCAACCGGCTATGACGAAATTTCTCTTCTTTCGCTATCCACTTCTGACTATCCGGAAATAAACGAGTTGATGGATGATGTTCTAAAAATTTGTATTCCAAAAAATGTGGCGGTGGCACTTCCGTCTTTGAGATGCAATCCGGCATCGGTGGATTTAGCGGCAAAGACCCGTGTTTTCAAAAAAACATCTTTAACATTTGCACCGGAGGCGGGGACAGAGCGGTTAAGAAAACATATTGGGAAATTTATCACGGATGCGGAAATTTTGGAGACGACAAATTATGCACATAAATCTGGTTGGCGACTCATAAAACTTTATTTTATGCTTGGGTTACCGACGGAAACCAATGAGGATATTGAGGGAATTGTATCACTTGTCCGAAGTATAAAAAAACAGACACCGCAACTAAATCTGAACATTACCATTTCCCCGTTTGTACCGAAACCGCACACCGTTTTTGAGAGAGAAAAGTTTTTTGGGTTTGAATATTTTAACGAAAAAAAACTCTATCTGAAAAAGAAACTTCCTGCCGAAGTGAAATCACACAAACCTGAAATGTCCACAATTGAAGCAGTTTTTGCCAGAGGTGATGAAAAACTATGTTCTGTTTTGGAAGCAGCACATAAAAACGGTTGTAAATTTGACAACTGGAACGAGTCATTTTCCTACGAAAAATGGCTTGATGCTTTCTCAAAATGCAACATAAATCCGGATAACTACTTAAAAGAGATTGTAGTTGCCGATTCATCGGCATCCGTTCTCCCTTGGGGTTTCATTGAATTGTAATGGAATATGATTTAGACAGACCTGCCTGACGGACTGTTTCGCAGAGAGGCGAGCAGGCAGGTGTCATTGCGAGGGACGACCCGCTTCGCTCTCGCTTCAGCGAGGCGAGAGTCCCGAAGCAATCTCGTTTTAGTTAGTCCGTTATCATCTTGAATTGTCTTAAAACAAGTTCAATGTGCAGTTAGCCCAGAATTAATCCACTTTATTACCGTTCACTGGTTAGACCCAAAAAAATGGCTGAAACAGTGTTCGCTATTTGTGGGGGTAAGAAAGAACGAAAATTGATTACATTAGAAGAACGTTGAGACAAAGAATTGGTTGTTTTTGGAGATGTTCCGGCAGAAATTTGTTCCCAATGCGGAGAAATCTGGCTTTCTGCTAAAGTATCCAATCAAATGGAGGAAAAATTGGCAGAAGACAAACAACCAAATAAATATATCAGTGTTCCCATATGGTCACTGGATCAGATGTAAATACAGTAAGAATGCCGAAGAGGACTTTCCCAAAAAAGCCATTGACAAGAAAAAAAATTATTATTATAGTTAGTTTTATTCTTTCAAGCAATTTTATTTACGCTAATTCAGGTGGAGCATTTTTTCAAAAATATAAATTTGATAAAGAATGGAAAACAATTATAGGTTTAAATTTGGCTGCCACGAGTTTGCATTTTGTTAATTTTGGAATTATTAAAATGTCTTCGGAAGAAAAGAGCTACAAAAGTGAGACCGTTCATAGTGAATATTTACTTGTACCGATGGTATCTATTCCTTTTTCAATTATGTGGGCGAACAAAGATGACAAATATAATCATTTTAAGGGATATTGGATGTGTCTAAACAGCACATACTTTATGACGGAACTGACGAAATCTATAGTTGAAAGAAAAAGACCCAATTACGATAATGCAAAAATCCGCGGAGAAAAAACTGATAAGAAGAGTTTTTTTTCTGGACATTCTGCACAATCTTTTGCAATGTTCACTTATTTGGGTTTGTATACATATAAACACACTCAAAATATTTTTTTAAAATATGCTGTTCCGATATTGTCAGAATCTACGGCTTCTTGGATTGCTTGGACGAGAGTAAATGACCATTGGCATCACGAAAACGACATAATAGTTGGCTCTTTAATAGGAATTACGGATGCGTTAATCACATACAATTTCTATGATAAAAAAGATAAAAATGATTTTTCTTTGAAGTTAGAGCAAGATTACTTAGGCGTAAGATTAAGATATAGTTTTAGGTAAGTAATTTTTTAATTTCACAACTTGTTCTTCATTAGTAATCAATATTGATGCCGGCATATTTTGTTCCGTCGTTTTGATAAAAATAAAAAGATAATTTTTTGCCTTTGTATTCACGACTATATATTCTGTTAATAGCATCACTACGGTCGATATTATTGCCAATTATATATCCACCAACTCCGCCGCCTATTATACCAACAACTATCCAACCTTGCGATTCCCAACTATTAGTTATTGCAGTGGCAATAACACCTGCAACCAATCCGTAAGGTAAACCTATAATTGTAGACGCAATGCTCCATCCAGCTCCTTTTTCAGATTCAGATATTTCTTTAATTTCAGGATAAACTGTTAAAATCGCTTTTGCTCGGTCTATGGATTTTCCATTTCTATATCCTAGTAATCCTCCAATTACTCCTCCACCAGTAATAATGTATGGATTTAATTTTGATTTATTTAATAGTGATGACATTAGAGCACCACAACCTATTCCATTAGCTATTCCTAAAGGTGTATATGTATCTCGTGATGAGTCACCCATATTATTATTTATTTTATCATCTAATTCCCCATACCTCAAACGTAATTCCTCTTCTTCTGTTTTCGTTTTAAAAATAATGGCTGCAGAAACCAAACGCGATACAATTTTTTTACTCATTTCTCTTAACTCATTTTCAGATGTACATTCTTCAGTTTTAGAAGATAAAACACGTGCATTTTCAACATCAACAATTCTTAAAATAAGAAAATACTTTTGTTTCAAACGGGAGAAACTACCCAATATTATTTTTTTTACACCCAATATTTCACCCACTTTTATGACTTCTTTACTATTTAAAGCTCCGGTTAGTTGTAATCGTTGTTCTTTTAAAACCAACTCAATCTGTGACCGTTCAATTACATCATATTTTCCCATTTCAAATAAATCATTTCGAATGAACTCATTCACAGTCGTTGCTACTTCTTTTTCAACTCCATATGCACGGATATCCATTACTGCAATTTTTTCCCTATCCTCGCAAAAAGATGTATTATATAAACAAAAGAGACAAAAGAGACAAAATATAGTAATTTTCATTTTCAGCATTTTCTTATTTTTCATTATAATTTCCGCTTAAGAATATTTTTTATAAAATTGAACCTTGTAGCATTTTGCAATCAGTTATTGCACTAACACATTGAACTTGTTATGCAAAACAATGAAATACAATGGGTGCGGATACAATTTGTTTCTTATCTAAAATGTGTTATTTCTTTGAATTTTTTGTAGCGGGTTTCAATTTCGGCGGGTTGCAGCCGTTTCATTCTTTCTAACGAAAAATCCTCAACATTAAATGATGCCATAACACTTCCGTAAATAACCGCTTTTCTTAAATCATTCTCGGTGGGATCTTGTAGGTTTAGTTTTGCACTTCCAGAGTGCCTACTGTTGGCAAGGTATCCGAAAAATCCGCCTGCGAATGTATCACCCGCGCCTGTTGGGTCAAAAACCTCTTCAATCGGATATGCCGGTGCCGAAAAAAATCCGTCTTTTGTCTGAATAGACCCCTTCTGGGAAAACAATAGTGAGCCGTGTCCCCCTTTTTTTATTACAACATATTTCAGACCGTAATCCAAAATTATTCTTCCTGCTTTTATTAAACTCGACTGCTCTGTCAAGAGTCGTGCCTCCCCGTCATTGATTACCAAAATATCAATTTTAGAGAGAAGTTTTAGCAAGGAAGGTTTTTTTATTTTTACCCAGAGATTCATTGAATCGGCAGCAATCAATTTTGGCTTTTTAATTTGTGACAAAACATCCATCTGTAAATCGGGGTCTATATTGGCGAGAAAAATGAATTCGCTGTTTTTGTATGACTCGGGAATTTCCGGCTTAAATGTTTCAAACACATTGAGACAGGTTGAAAGCGTTTTTGCTTCATTCATATCATGCTCGTAAGAACCGCTCCACCGGAATGTCTGTCCCTCAACCATTTTGAGCCCTTCAAGATTTATATTTCTTGATTTTAAAAGTTCAATATGCTCTTTTGGAAAATCACTGCCGACGACTGCGACGAGATTAATCCCGCCAGGCGGGGCAAAAAAACTTGCAGAGTAAGAAAAATATGTAGCCGACCCACCCAGAATATCTTTTTTTTCTCCGGAAGGTGTTTTAATTGAATCTAATGCTACAGAACCAACAACAAGAATGGACATATTAACATCGGAGATTAAGAGATTAAAAAACATGAGATTAGGAGATTAGGGAATTATTATGCTAAAAAGTAGTTCCCAAATCTCTAAATCTCATAATTTTCTAATCTCCATTCTTTGCCTCTCTTGGGCGCGAGAGGATTTGAACCTCCAAGCCCCTACGGGCACTAGCTCCTGAAGCTAGCGCGTCTGCCAGTTTCGCCACGCGCCCAATGTAGTGCGAACCTTTAGGTTCGCTTATTAGCGAGAATAAATCCTCTGCGCAGATTCTACAATAAAAATAGAAATTAGTCAATTGTAAAATTTGTAAAAATTTGGTATAATAAAATTATTGAAAAACTCAACAATCCCCCGATGTTACATCGGGGTAAAAGACAGGATTACACGGATTAAGACCCGACGGTGTTATCCCTGCCCCGCACCTTTTCCCCTGCAGATTGGGAAGATTGCTTACGAATTTTTACAGAAAGGTGCGGGGTGAATGTAATCGGTTTTTGAAATCTGTGTAATCAATACTGTTGATGACTTTTTCAACGGTATTAAAATCAGCATTATGAACAAAAAAATTATATCAACCAACAGGAAAGCAAGATTCAATTATGAGATATTTGAAACCTACGAAGCAGGCATTGTGCTTGACGGCGGAGAGGTTAAATCTGCAAGGGACGGAAAGGTTGACCTGAAAGATGGCTATGTCAATATTGAGAAAAACGAGATTTTTTTGTATAACATAAACATAAGTCCATACAAATTTACTTCCGGTGGATTAGAAAAAGAATATAATCCTCAAAGACCCAGAAAACTTCTTCTTCATAAAAAAGAAATAATAAAACTTCAAAATAAAGTTAATGAAAAAGGTTTTGCAATTGTTCCGACGGAAATATATTTCAGAAACGGTTTAGTGAAAGTTGAAATAGCCGTTGCCAAAGGCAAAAAACTTTGGGATAAAAGAGAAACAATTAGAGAAAGGGAAGTAGAAAGAGAAATGAGGAGGGGATAGGGGATAGGGGATAGGGGGATTAGTAGCGGCGAATGTAAATTCGCTAAAATCGTTGATTTACATCAACCGCTACACCCTACACCCTAACCCCTACACCCTGCCTTTATGGGGGTGAACAGGTTTCGACGGGAATATTTGTTTGATGTGTTGCAGACCGCAGTTAACCGAACGGCTGCGTTAAAAATCGGTTACACAAAATAACTGCCAATTATTCACCGGTAGTTGCTTACGCTTAAACCGCGTTAAGCCGCCTTCCCAATCTTTTTTCTGCGAGATTGGGGCAAGGTGTTATAAAGCAGAATAGTTGTCGGTGATGCTGCGTTACCGATGGCGAAATTCAGCAGATAGCGTTAAACAGATTCTGTCGGCGGAAGCGGTTTAATGTGAAACAAAACACCGACTATGTCTGTAGTAACCATCAGGCGTTATTTTCGGACGCGGGTTCGATTCAAAAGAGTCGACTTCCGAAGCGATTCGAATGACAAAAATCGGCTTACATCAAGGAAGCCCTAATCCCGATGGCATATCGGGACGGGTAATCTTGAGGGGTGAAAGCCCTGCAGAGACTTTTCCGGTTAACGGAAAGATAGGAGGTGATACCGCTGGTCATTACGGAGAAAGCATATCTGGCTGGTCTCATTGATGGCGAAGGATCAATAACATTGACCGTGTCAAACAAAGGTCAGTTTCCGCAACCTCAACTGAGTATTTCAAACAATAATTTGAAAGTTTTGAAATGGGTGAAAAGAAAGTTAAAATGCGGAAGCATTGTGAAAAAATATCCTCGCAAGCCAACCCATAGTTTGTCATATGGATGGCAAATCAACAGAGCCGGCAGAGTTATGGAAGTTCTCGGTAATATTAAGGATTTTCTGATTATTAAAAAGCCGCAAGCGCTGCTAATTCTCAACAAGTATAAAAAAGTAACACCGAGAAATGGAAGATATTCAAAAGAAATGTTGGAAAAGAAGATGAAACTTGTTAGGGAAATCAGAAAACTTAATCAGCGGTAAATTTATGCCTTCTATAATACGCCGATCCCCCGATAAATAATCGGGGTGAAGAAATAGTCCACGCCACTTAGTAATAAGTGGGTTATGTGTCCCGCCACCTCCACCATATTGAATTAGTCGCCTCGCTCGGGGCTTAGCCCCTCGCTTCGGCGGGCAGATTTGCGAGGAAACAAATTAAAGGGCTTGTCTCCAGACAGGCTTTTTAAATTGGCTGATATTTCCTACAACACGGTCGTGAAATTGGAGTCGGGCGCAATACAGAGCCCGACAATGGACACGACAAGCAAAATCGCCAAAGCCCTCAGCGTTTCGCTTGATAATTTGATGAAATAACATTATGTCATCCTCTACAAATAAAAAAAGTAAGAAAATAGATCGCAAAGACGGTTTGGCATTCATTAAAGAAGTCGCCAAGTATTTTATGGACTTCTCTTGGAAACAGATTTCCATAAGCGGCGTAATCCAAAAAGAAGCATTCAATTTCGCAATAGTTCAAATCTTCTCATCGGCATTAATCTCAATAAATATCCCTCGTTTAACGCACTCGTATGGGAAGCAATCACTCACGGTTTTGATAAAAATGCTCTCGACACAATTCAAAAAGGGATTTACCGGACAAACATACCCAAGAATCTCCTCGATCTTATTAAACTGCAATTAGATAAAATTAACACCGAGCAGATTTCAAAGATAATCGACCAGATAGCCAATGAGATTGAAAAATATTCTGCACTTCATCTGAAAGAATATGATCAAGCTCTTACAACCTCTCTTGAATCTGCGGCAAAAGTAATCAAAACCGAACTGGTATTGCCATTTATCAGTAACCTTGAAAAGCCATTAGAAAATTTGAATTTGGGCGACGAGAATGAAATTTACCTCATGGAGGAAGAATTGACTGCCGTTCTCGGGACCTTGCTTGAAAATAAAATTTCCGAAGTTATAAAACTGATTTTAGCAGAAGCAAAGGTTGATGTTGCAAAGCAGCTTAAAGATATTTTTGAGGTTAAAGATGCTAAATCAAATATCGTTTCGTTTTTTGAAAATTTTCAGGTAGGTGATTTATTCGTAGAAATTTACGAAATGGAACGCAACAGAACTATTTTAGACAAGCAAGAATTCTATCTTTATTTTTGCGATATTACTTTCAATAATGCCAAATACCCAATCTTTTACATCCCATTTTCTGTTAGCAAGCAGGGTGACTCATTTGGTATTGAGTTTGATTCACAGGTTTACATCAATAAAAAAGCACTTGGATACATCACTCAAGAATATAATCGAGAAACCAATCATCACGGGACTTTGAAAACTATAACTGAGAGAATTATTTATCTTGCCGAGCACAAAGAAAATTTTAAGGAATTAGTCAGCACGATATTGGAAGATATTGTCAATTTCTTTAATCTTGACAGAAAAATCGACATAACAGACACGGAACACCAAGTCGCAAAAAGTTTTTGGACGCGAGCATCTAGTACTTGTTATGTGGCATTGTTCGACAAGTCGGACGAGGCATTGGTCAATGACTATGAAGAAATTCTAAAAAGTGTACCTGATGAATTAAAGAGAAGAACAATAAAAAATATACAAAACGAAAAAGAATCCACTTTTGGATTAGAAAGAACTTTTGGATTAGAAAGATAATTTATATTAGAACATATCTCAAAATAAAAAAATGAAATTACCGATGAGAAAACAAATATAGCTCATTTATTTTTTGATTTTTGAGTTGCTGGCATATCAAAGAATTTTTATCGTGGCTAAAATCAAATCCTACGAAGTCAAAAAAACTAAAATAAAAACCATTTATTAAATTTGCTATAAACTAAATACAAGAGAGGTGAGATTTATGAGTATGTTAGAAAAGAATCAGGGATTAGAAGATCTGGAACAAAAACTGTGGGACTGGAACAGAGGGAGATGCCCGAAACCAGAGATAAGCAGGGAGAAACTAATGGAATTAAGAGATTATTAGAACAAGAAAATGGTGATATTCCACGAATCGATCAAAGGGAAGATATAGAAAAACCCACTTGACAAAATAATTAAAAATACTATAAATAATTTTATAGAATCACATTTATATAATATACCTCAAAATAAAAAAATTTAGAAAATAAAGAAATTACTTGACATACTTACTTTTTTAATTATACTATGAAAGGAAGGTAAAAATGAAAAAGGTGCAAATAAAGGTTTGGCAAATTACATGTGAACGGTGCGGGTTTGTATGGAAACCGTATAAAAAATTAACCGAAATCCGGATTTGTCCGCACTGCAAATCGCCGTACTGGGACCAGCCGAGAAAAAACAGGAGGTAATTTATGAAAAACGAAGAAAGAATCATAAGAGTATGTTGGAATACTAACAACTGGACCAAACCATCTGGTCGTGAAGGAAAGAGCTTAAATATCCATGTTTTTGAAAATAAAACTGGATATGGACACGAAGAATGGTTGTTTAACAGTTCTAGGTTAATAAATGGATATCATTATGCTTTTATACAACCAATTAATAGATATCGTGATAAATATATAGGGGAAAAGTTTAATATCTCTTTTTATACAATTAATGGTGATGGGCAAAGATTTTGGCTTGGTAAAATAAATAATATAACCGTTGTTTCGCCAGAAGAGTCATTGCAAATACTTGATATCTATAGGAAAAATAATTGGATCAGCGAAATGGCAGAAGAAATATCTGCTGTTAATGGGGACTCAAAGAAATTTTATAAAATAACAAAAAAACATCCATCTAATTTTGCAAATATTAAGTTCAAATCAGAAGATATGGAAGAATTGTTGCATGAGCCATTGCAGATTTCATCAAAGGACAGGGTAATTTTAACACCACGCTATCAGCTTTTATATAAAACAAGAGAACCAAAATTATCCGTATATACAGGCGACGGGTTTATTTTTAAACCAGGATTCGGTTTTAAGAAAGAAAAAACGAAAGCAAAGTACGAAAAAAAAGGAGCTGATGTTGATTTATTGCATAATAAAATTGAACATTTTGTTTGTGAACAACTATCTAAAAGAAGTGGCAGAAATAATGTTGGGAGTAATATCGACTGCGGTCATGGTTCGGAAATAGATATAGTTGAAAAACAAAATAATAATTACATTTTTTATGAAATTAAAACGGCACATACGCTTAAACTATGTATACGAACAGCCATGGGTCAATTATTAGAATATTCTTATTACCCAAATACAGATTTAGCAAAAAAAATTATTATTGTTTCATATCATAAAATAAATCCTGATGTGCAAAAATATCTTATACTATTAAGAAAAAAATTCAAAATACCAGTATATTACAGATATTTTAATACTGAAAATAATATTTTGGAAAAGCAAGAATATTAATTTTAACAATTAATCTCTTCTCTTAATTGGAAAAATCAAAGTCAGGTTTAGTGTTAATAAAGGGGTCGTTTTATGAACACAGGCACACCTCAAAATAAAAAATAAAGAAAGTGCTTGACAAAATTCTTTTTAATTGCTATTTGTTAGATAACGATAGGTTGTATGATAATACCCTTTGTTTCTTTTAAGTATTGTACTGGTGTGTTTTGTAATCTAATTTTCTAATTTTTTTAGTCATATTGTATTCGTTTATGAACTCAATGAGTCTTCCGTTCATTTCAATGATACTACTAAAGCGATATTTTGTCAAGACTCTTTCTCTCAAGGTTCGGTTAAATCTTTCTATCATACCGTTTGTCCATGGATGTTTGAATTTAATTGTCCGATGTTGAATTTTATTCTCCTTACAGATTTTATCAAAGGGATGAATCTTTTTAGTTCTCTTGTGTTTCGGCAATGCTTTGTAACAAAACTCAAAACCATTGTCAGTTAGGATATAATTTATCTTGTGTGGATAGAAGGAGAGAGAATTTTTTAGAAATCTTGCTCCTGTTTCTTTGTTTTTTCTTTTCCCTATCATTACAAAAGCAACTTTGGACACTCTATCAATAGCAGTATAGATATATGAACGCTCTTTATTTATTTTGGGTGCATAGAGTAAATCTATGTGCAAATACCCAATTCCATAATGGCGAAATTTCTTAATCTTTCTTTCTGCATCAATAAATTCAGAAGGAAGAATGGATAACCCATGCCGGCAAAGACAACGGTATACCTTCATCGGATAAAGATTAGGAATTCTATCTTCTAATGTGAAAAAGATTTCCTCTATTGTCTTCTTAAATTGTTTTCTTTCAAAGCATATTAGGTCTTCCTGTTCGGTAGTTAGAGTGGTATTTAGCGTGTGGGGACGACTGCTTTTATCCTCAGGAGAGGTAGATTGTTTCCATCGTTTTACTGTCCCCCAATTAAGATTGAATTTCTTGGCGAGTCCATAAATGCTTCCCGGAGAGACACGAATCTCTTCTCGTAGATTCAATGTAGTCCTTGCATTTTTATGAAGTTTGATTTCCATACATCCTATACTATATCATAGAACGTATCGTTAGTCAACAATTAGTCATATTCACGAAACAATCGAAGGACTGCAAAATGGTGAGATGAAGGAATGCCCGAAGTGTAAAAAGATACACACCGCTGAAGATTTTAAGGATTCCTCTTTGATGACCGGTTATGGCAGGTTTTGTAAATACTGCAAAGGGCAAGGATTATCGCGAAGAGGGGCAAAAACAACGAGAAGTGATACAATAACATCAAAGTTTTTCAGCGATAAAGCATATCCTCGGTGTCCTCATTGCGGGATGAGAATGGTTTTGCGGAACGGAAGACGAGGCAGATTCTACGGTTGCTCAATGTTTCCACACTGCAAGGGAACACGCTCTTTTTAAAACTAACCCCAGCCATCACTCAATTTAATGTCCCGCCGTCCGAAAAAATCGCTGGGGGGTTCCAGCAGTTAAGCAGGTAAAACATATGAACAGTTTTACGGCAATCCGGAAAATGAATTTTTACGGGAGGAAGAAAATCCCGTTTTTGTTTATTATTGATTTTGAAATAAGAAAACCGATTATCCTGCCGTTGGCTGAAATAAAGTCCGATGAAATTTTATACGATATTAACGGATTAAAAAACTACGACCCTGTGTCATTGCGAGGAGTCCCGAAGGGACGACGAAGCAATCTCGGTGTTAAAGTCGAGATTGCCACGGTCGCCTTTGGCGACCTCGCAATGACAAAAGTAGTATCTGGAACTTCTGTCACAAAAAACTACGACGGCAATTTGAAAACCGAAGATAAAAAAATAGTTTTCAGAAAATATCCCGTAACTTTCCGTAAGTACAAAAAAGCGTTTGATAAAATACAAAAATATTTTTACGAAGGGCACTCATATCTTGTTAATCTGACCTTTCCGACGAGGGTTGAAACCAATCTTACATTTAAGGAAATTTTTTTTAACAGCACGGCAAAATATAAATTAGTTTTTGTCCCGCACCAGCGGGGCAAAAACTACCCCGAAGCCCGCATTAGCGGGATTTCGGGGTCTACAAATGACCTTGTGGTTTTTTCACCTGAAACATTCGTAAAAATAAAAAACGGGAAAATATATTCTTATCCGATGAAGGGGACCATTGATGCCGCAATAGACGGTGCTGCTAGAAAAATTATTTCCGACAAAAAAGAGTTTGCGGAACACTTAACAATCGTGGATTTGATAAGAAACGATTTAGGTATTGTTGCAAAAAATGTCAAAGTGAAAAGGTTCAGATATGTAGAAAAAATTATTACGCACAACAACGAACTTTTGCAGGTTAGTTCCGAAATTGTTGGTGATCTTCAAAAAAATTACTATGAAAGAATCGGTGATGTGGTCTTTTCACTTTTGCCAGCGGGTTCTATAAGCGGTGCCCCGAAGAAAAAAACGGTTGAAATAATTAAAGAAGTTGAAAATTATGAGAGGGGATATTATACAGGTATATTTGGTATTTTTGATGGGCAGAATTTGGATAGTGCGGTTATGATAAGATACCTCGAAAAAATCGGCAATAAAATTTTCTACAAAAGCGGCGGTGGTATCACAACATACAGTGATGTCCAATCGGAATACAAGGAACTTATTGACAAGGTTTATGTGCCTATTGTTGAATGAGAAAAAGGCAATTAAGGTATCTGAAAAATCTGGTTTTTCACTAAACGAGACATTTTTAACGGCTCATAAACCTAAAATTTCAAAACTCGCTCACTTCGTTCACTCAAACATTGAAATTTTTTAACGGTTTATTCGCCTAAATGTCTCTATATTGTTCAAAACCAGATTTTTCAGTGATAGTGAGTGGTTTTTAGACCACTCACAGTTCTCAATTCTTGATTCTTAATTCTGTCGTTAATCTATCGTCCATGAATTTGGAAGATGAGTACCCCGAGTCATCGGGGTGTTAATCGCATAAAACCATAGTACCATATCTTATGTGCCTATTGTTGGAAACAATTAAGATTGAAAACGGGAAGCCGTGCGATTTGTTTTTTCACAATTTACGACTGAACAATTCAAGAAAAGAACTGTTCGGCTGTAATGACTTTATCAAACTGGAAAATATTATAAAAGTTCCACCGGAGATGAGATTGGGTTTGTACAAATGTCGGTTGATTTATTCAGACACAATAAAAAAGATAGAGTTTTTGCCTTATCACAAAAGAAAAGTAAAAAGTTTGAAAGTTGTTGTCTGCGACAGCATAGAATATAATTACAAATATGAAAATCGTGAGTGTTTAAATAAACTTTTGGAATTAAAAAAAAATTGCGATGATATTTTGCTCGTAAAAAACAAAAAAATAACGGATACATCTTTCAGTAATGTGGTTTTTCCCGACGGTAAAAAATGGAGGACGCCGTCAACACCTTTATTAAAAGGGACAAAAAGAGAAAAATTATTGTCGGAGAAAAAAATTGTTTTGGATGAAATTAAGATAAGTGATTTGAAGTATTTCAAGAAGGTGGTATTGATTAACAGTATGCTTGATTTAGGCAACGATTTAATAGATATGGAAAACATAATATAAAAAAGTTCGTAGTTCATAGTTCGTAGAAATGGCTTCAGCCCTGCTTAAAGAACAGAGATTAGGATATTAGGAGATTGAAACAATGGAGATTAGGAAATTATGAGATTATGAGATTGGGTTTTGTCTTTTCCCTAATCTCCTAATTCTCTAATCTCTTAATCTCTGGTGTTTATCAGGAGAATATATGGAAAAAGGAAAACAGTATCACATAGCGTTGGGTAAGGGTGATGTTGGAAGATATGTTTTGTTGCCTGGTGATCCGGGAAGGACACCTTTGATTGCGAAATTTTTTGATAATGCAAAAGAAATGGGATGTAACCGTGAGTATCGGACATTCACAGGGAATATTATTGGCTACGATGGTAAAAAGATAAAAATATCCACAACTTCAACGGGTATTGGATGTCCGTCCACTGCAATCGCAGTTGAGGAACTGATAAAAATCGGTGCGGATACTTTTATAAGAATTGGTACTGCCGGATCGCTTCAAAAAAAGGTTGGTCTCGGTGATGTTGTGATTTCAACAGCGGCAGTTCGCGAGGAAGGAACGACTCGTCAGTATGTTCCGCTTTCGTATCCTGCTGTCGCTAATTTTGATGTGACGAGTGCCCTGATTTCCGCGGCAGAAAAACTTAAAATAACGGTGCATTACGGAATTTCTCACTGCAAAGATGCATTTTATATCGAGAGTGCCAAAGACCTTCCGCTTTCCGACCACAACGAAAAGATGTGGACGGCATGGGAGCGTTCAAATGTACTTGCCACATCAATGGAGTCCGCTGCTTTGTTTGTTATTTCTTCTATCAGGAAAGTTTATGCTGGCGAAGTGCTTGCAATAATAGGATTAACCTATTCCGACAAGCCAATTGTCCAAAAAGTTGGAGTAGAGGAAGCAATAAAAATTGCAATTGAAGCAGTAAAAATTTTAGAAGAGAAAAGGAAAAAATAAAAATTGTTTGTAGCGGTGGGATTGCTATCCCACGATTTATTTTAATTTCTAGGAATTTCAAAGTAGGGAACAGGCGTGCCTGTTCTTAATTTCTTTTTTTTCGTGTAGTTTTTTTTCTTTTTGCTGGTTTTTTGTCGCAATTTTCAATGGTCTGTATTATTCGGTAGTGAAGTTTTTGAGGAACCTGTTTTATTTCCAATTGATGTATTTGGTGACATAAATCAGTTGTTTTTCTAAAAGTGTTGAAAAAACAGCAGCAAAACTCGTTTTCAAGTTCTTCTTCAAATTCTTCTATTAACCCAAAATCGTCCAGTTCGTTATCTATAAAATCATCTATGAGTTGTAGAAATCGTTCTAAATCCATATATCAGTATCCTCCGAAATAATGAGAAAGTCTGTCTCGCAAAAAAAGCCGCGCTCTATGGAGCCGTGATTTTACCGATGGCAAAGAGATTTTTAAGATTTTCTGCACTTCATCGTTGGGAATATTTTCTACATCCCGAAGAATAAGAACGGTTTTATATTTTTCGGGAAGTGCCCTTATCGCTTGATTCAGTTTATTTTTCAATTCGGTATTTTCCAAAGTTGCCGAGGGACTTTTTGACCAGTCATCTGCAAAGTCCCTTTTTATTTCTCCTTTTGCTGTTGTAATCGGGTCATTCATAGAAATAGTACGAATTACTTTTTTTTTCCGCTGTTTCATTAAAACAGCATTGACGGCAATTCTGTAAAGCCATGTAGAAAATTCAGAGTTGCCTTTGAAACTTTTTATTTTTTGCCAAGCATTCAAAAATGTTTCCTGTAAGAAATCTTCCGACGAGGTTTTATTACCCGTCATATTAAGAAGTAGATTGTATATCTTCTGCTCGTGTATTTTGATTAGTTGTTCAAATGCACGGGTGTCTCCATTTTTGGATTTTTCAACAAGAATTTTTAGCGTAGCGTCGTTTATTTTCATTTATTTAGATGCAGAAATGATTAGAAAGATGTTATTTTATTGTATCGGAACTCTTATTTTAGAAATTTTTTGTTGATTTGTCAAGTTTTTTTGATATAATGATGCCGTTGTCCAAAGGGACTTCATCAGAGGAGGAGAAAAACCCCATTTTTGTCACCCTGAACTGACACGAAGTGTCACCCTGAACTCGTTTCAGGGTCTCATCTGTTTCAGCATCTCGTTTACCGACGAAGTCCGCCTGGCGTCGCTTGCCGACCTGCCTGACGATAGACAGGTGTCTGGCAGGCAATGACTGCAAAGATATATACTACCATTAATACAGAACGGCAGAATAGAAAGGAGGCAAAAATGTATAGACCACAAATCAAGGTAGTTGATTGTACTATTCGCGACGGTGGGTTGATGAATAAATCAAAATTTTCTTATGAGACGGTCAGAAATGTCTATAAATCCGTTTGTGCAGCAGGTATAGACATAATTGAACTCGGCTATAGAAACAGCAAACAGATGTTTTCTGCAGATGAGTATGGTCCGTGGCGTTTTTGCGACGAGGAAAACTTAAAAAAAATAGTAGGTGGAACAAAATCAGACATCTCCGTGAAGTCGCATTCTGGGACAAAAATTGCAGTTATGCAGGATGCCCACAAGTCCGTTGCCGAGGACATTTTGCCAAAATCAGAAAGTGTTGTGGATATAATTCGGGTTGCAACATATGTCAAGGATGTTGATAAAGCAATCAAACTTGCAAATAATGCGACGGACAAAGGGTATGATGCTACAATAAACATAATGTCTATTTCAGTGGCACTTGAGCGTGAACTTGACGAGGCATTACAGCAAATAGAGGCGGAAACAAAAATTGTTGCGTGCTATATCGTTGACAGTTTCGGCGCACTTTACAGTGAGGATATTGATTTTTTCGTTGACAAATTCAAAAAGTATCTTAAAAATAAGGAAGTAGGGGTTCACTGCCACAATCATCAGCAACTTGGCTTTGCCAATACGATTGCCGGTATTATTAGAGGCGCCAATTATCTTGATGGTACGCTTTACGGTCTTGGCCGTGCCGCCGGCAATTGTCCGCTTGAACTTCTGATAAGTTTTTTGAAAAATCCGAAGTTCGATATCCGTCCGTTATTGGAAGTTATAAGTCACGATATAATACCGTTGAGTTCCGAAATTACATGGGGTTATACAATACCGTATATGATTACCGGTGTTCTAAATCGCCATCCGGAAGTTGCTATGAAGTTATTGGAAAAAAACAGCGATGAAAAAGCAAAAAGAGATTTTCTAAAATTTTACGATGAACTTACCAAGGAAGTAGTGGAAGATTAAAAGCAGATTATACAGATGAACATTATTTTAACTGGTTTTATGGCGACGGGCAAAAGTAATGTGGGTAAAGAAATTGCTCGGTTGCTGAAAATGAAATTTGTTGATACTGACGATTTGATTGAAAAAAAAACCGGTATGAAAATTTCCGAAATTTTTGCCGAAAAAGGAGAAAATTTTTTTCGTGATGTTGAATCGGAAATTGCGGAAACGGTTAGCAGATATGAAAATTGCGTCGTTGCCACCGGTGGGGGAATCGTGATAAGGCAGGAAAATTTGGATGCACTGAAAAAAAATGGGAAAATTGTGAATCTGACGGCATCCGTTAAAAAAATTTTAGAACGGGTTTCCAAAAATTCCGACAGACCGCTTCTCAATGTTAAAGATAAAAGTAAAGAAATAAAAGAACTTCTGGCAGAAAGAAAGTCGTATTATGAAAAATGCGACTTTTCTGTTGATACTACAAACACAACGCCGAAAGAAGCCGCAGAAAGAATTGTAGAAAAAATAAAAAACTCGAGAATATGAGATTTGGATATTAGAAAATTAGGGAACATCAAAACACTAATATCCTAATTTCCATTTTCCTAATCTCCTAATCTCACAGTATCTTAATCTCTGGTGTTAATATGAAAACAATAAAAATAAAACTTGGTGATAGAACATATCCAATATACATTGGCGTTTCGCTTACTCATCTTGGTGACACCTTAAAGGATAAAAATTTTTCTGGTAAAGTGCTTGTTATCACAAACACTACCGTTGGCAAACTTTATGGCGATATGGTAATGGATAGTTTGGGTAATGCCGGATTTGTTGCCTCAATCACAAAAATTCCCGACGGTGAAAAATACAAAACGCTTAAAACAGTTAGCAATCTTTATCAGGTTTGTGTGGATAATCACCTTGAAAGAAATTCGCTGATAATTGCTTTGGGTGGTGGTGTTGTGGGTGATATTGCAGGTTTTGTCGCCGCAACTTTTATGCGCGGGATTCCGTTTGTTCAGGTGCCGACGACTCTTCTTTCGCAGGTGGATTCTTCCGTCGGTGGAAAGGTTGGTGTAAATCATCCGAAATCAAAAAATATGCTCGGTGCATTTTATCAACCGTCAATGGTCTATACAGATATTTCAACACTTAAGACACTTCCGGAAAGAGAGTTCAATGCTGGGCTTGCCGAGACGATAAAATACGGAATTATCAAGGATAAAAAGTATTTCATTAGGTTAGAAAGAAATCTGATGAAAATAAAATCGCTGAATCTTGAACAGGTTGAATATACCATATGGCGTGCCTGCCAGTTAAAAAAATTGGTGGTAGAATTAGATGAAAAAGAACAGGGATTGCGGGCCATTCTGAATTTTGGACATACAATAGGGCATGCAATAGAGTCGGCAACAAATTATAAAACATATTTACACGGTGAAGCGGTATCAATTGGAATGGTTTGTGCATCTAAAATCGCTTTTGAGTTGGAGTTACTTGATAAAATGTGGGTTCGGCGCATTGAAGAGATTTTGGTGCGGTCTGGACTTCCGATAAAACACAATTTGCCTGTTGATAAAATTATAGAGAAATTATTTTTTGACAAAAAGGTTTTAGACGGCAAAGTTCGTTTTGTGTTACCTGACATCTGTCCAGGTAGAACAGTTATAAAAAACGATGTGCCGGAAGATGTTATAAAAAAAGTTCTGGAAGAACAAAAGGAGTAACGCAGATAAACACTGAAAAATACTGAAGTAGTGCGACGATTTATCGTCGCTTGACGAGGTTAAAATCCCGCGCTACTACTCTGATTTTCTCTGTGTCCTCCGTGTCCTCCGTGGCTAATGTCTTTGACTTGGTTATCCGCCGTGGCGGACTTTCTTGAAAATGAACTTGCGAATAAAAAATCTGCAGGAAAAAATTGCGAAAGAATTATTGGATGGATTTGTTTCATTTAATCCGTCAAACATTTTGTATCTAACTGGCATAAGATTAGAAAATTCTTTTGTTTTTGTTTCCAGAAAAGATATAATTTTGGTTGTATCCAAATTAAATTATCCGTCGGCAGAAAAGTATGCAAATTGTCCGCCATGGCGGATACAGATAGCGTCTGATAAATTTTTCCGAAGGTACAAAAACAAAAAAATAGGGTTTGATAACAGTATTTCAGTTGCCCGTTTAGAGAAATTAGAAAAGATTAAGGGTGTTAAGTTTTTCGCCACAGGCGAACCTACTTGGAAAAGTTGCTCAAATTTTATTGAAGGTATTCGTCAGATAAAAGACCAAAGCGAAATTAAAAAAATAAAAACTGCGTGTAAAATTTCCCAAAAAGCAATTACATACACCTCGAAAAAACTCAAAGCGGGTATAACTGAAAAAGAACTTGCTGACGAGTTGGAATATTTTTTAAGAAAATCCGGTGCCGAAAAATCTGCATTTGATATAATTGTTGCATCGGGGGAAAATACCGCGAACCCTCACCATAAACCAACAAACAGGAAAATCCAAAAAGACGATGTAGTTCTTGTTGACTTGGGTTGTATTTATGAGAATTATAATTCCGACTTGACAAGAACATTTTTTTTAGGTAAAATAAGCAGGTACGCTGAAAATGTGTTTGAGATTGTAAAAGAGTCACAGAAAAAAGCAATAAGCGTTATTAAAGACGGTGCATCTTGTAAAAAAGTTGATTTTGCTGCAAGAAATTTTATAGATAAAAATAGTTTTGGGAAATACTTTATCCACGGAACTGGGCACGGAGTAGGAATTGATATTCACGAAGAGCCGTCAATTTTTGCAAAATCCGAAATGGTATTAAAAGCAGGAATGATTGTAACGGTTGAGCCGGGAATTTATATCCCAAATAGATTCGGCATTCGTATAGAGGACACGGTTTTGGTAACAAAAACCGGTTACGAGGTTTTAACGAGATGAACCGCAAATGAACACTGATGATTTCCTGTTGCTTCGTGTTCATTAGTGGTTAAAAAATAAATGATAAATACTTCTGATTTTAAAAATGGATTAACCATTAAGGTGGACGGGGCACCGTGTGTCGTTGCATGGTTTCAGCATCATAAACCCGGAAAAGGTGGGGCTATAATGCGTGTGAAACTAAAAAATCTTGAGACGGGTGCAATTACCGAAAGAACTTTCAAATCGGGCACAAAGTTTGAAGAGGTTTCACTAACGAGAAAGAAAAAACAATTTTTGTATTCTTCTGGTAATGATTACATTTTTATGGATATGGAAAATTACGAGCAGATAACGATGCAGAAAGAAAAGATTGGTGACATCGTGAAATTCTTGAAGCCAGACGCAGAGGTTGAAGCGATTTATATTGACGATAAATTTTTAACAATGGATGTACCTTTGAATGTGGAATTGAAAGTTGTTTCAACCGTTCCGGGATTCAGGGGCGATTCTGTGTCAAATTTGGTTAAACCGGCAACACTTGAAACAGGGATAGAGGTTCAGTTACCGCTTTTTATTAAAGAGGGAGATATTGTAAAAATTGATACTCGCACCGGTGAGTATGTGGAACGGGTCTCTAAGTAAACGCGAATACACGCGAATGAAAGAACGCGAATATTCGCGAATATTAGCGTTAGATTTGCGATAATTCGCGTGTGAGCGGAGCGAACAATGGAAATAGAAAAAATAAAATTAATTCTTGACGCGATAAAAGATACGGATATTGAAGAAATCTGGTTAGAAAAGAACGGAGAAAAATCCGGTTTCAAAAGGAAAGATGTTTCTTTTACATCGTCGGAAAAAATTGCTATAGAACCTCCGAAATCTAATAACAAAGAATTGGTTCGGCCGGTTTATTCAAGTGAAAATCAGATTAAATCAACAATGGTCGGGACATTTTTGCGTTCGGCAATACCGGGTGGAAAGTCGCTTGTTGAAGAAGGTGATTTTGTATCGGTAGGTCAAAAAGTGTGCATTGTTGAGGCGATGAAGGTGATGAAAGAAGTAACTTCACAAATTGCTGGAAAAATAATAAAGGTGTTGGTTGCCGATAATCATCCTGTTGAATACGGACAGCCGCTTTTTGAAGTAGAGCCACAGATTACAGAGACGAAGGCGGAGAATAGAGAATAGCAAATGGAGATTAGGAAATTGAAAAGGTAGAGATTAGGGAAATAGAGAATAGAGAATAGAGATTAGAGAATAAGAAAAACTCAATCTCTCAATATCTCAATATCTCAATCTCTTAATCTCTTAATCTCTTAATCTCTGATTTAGTAAATATATGTTTAATAAAATTCTGATAGCAAACAGAGGTGAAATAGCAGTAAGGATTATCCGTGCCTGTCGTGAGATGGGGATAAGAACTGTTGCTGTTCATTCCGATATTGATGCCGAGTGTCTTCATGTAAAATTTGCCGACGAATCCGTTTGTATCGGTCCCGCACATTCACAGGAAAGTTATCTGAACATTGCAAATATAATTTCTGCCGCTGAGATAACTGGTGCGGATGCTATTCATCCCGGCTACGGATTTCTTGCAGAGAACACATATTTTGCTGATGTCTGTGAGTCGTGCAATATAAAATTTATAGGGCCATCAAAAACGGCAATTCAGCAGATGGGTGATAAATCAACGGCAAAACAAATAATGAAAAAAGCCGGAGTTCCCACGATTCCCGGGACTGAGGAATGTATCACTGCTGAAAATCCGAAACTTTTTAAGATTGCGAAAAAAATCGGGTATCCTTTGATTGTAAAAGCATCTGCCGGCGGTGGCGGTAAGGGAATGCGTATTGTTCCGTCGGAAGATTCGCTTAAAAATGCGATAATTACCGCACAGACGGAAGCAAAAGCGGCATTTGGTAATGGGGATGTTTATCTTGAAAAATATCTTGAAGAACCGAGGCACATTGAGTTTCAGATTCTCGGCGATGTAAAAGGGAATGTGGTTTCTTTTCCAGAAAGGGACTGCTCTATTCAGAGGAGACATCAGAAACTAATTGAGGAATCACCGTCTAACATTTCACCAAAATTGAGAAAAAAAATGGGGCATTATGCTCGGCTGGCTGCCAAATCGGTTGATTATGTTACCGCCGGAACAATTGAGTTTTTGGTTGATAAAAAAGAAAATTTTTATTTTATGGAAATGAATACGAGAATTCAGGTTGAGCATCCTGTGACGGAACTTGTCTCCGGAATTGACCTGGTTAAAGAACAGATTCGTCTTGCTTCCGGCGAATTGTTGGACTATGATTATAATGATATTATAATTAAAGGGCATGTTATAGAATGCAGAATTAATGCGGAAGATCCTGAAAAAGATTTCATTCCGAGTCCTGGCAGGATTGAATCTATAATTTTTCCTGGTGGTCCTGGTGTAAGATTAGATACCCATATTTATGACGGGTATACTGTGCCGTCTGCTTATGATAGTTTGCTTGCGAAGATGCTTGTAATTGAGGAAACTCGAGAAAAGGCAATCGCAAAAATGCAGCGTGCACTTTCGGAGTTTGAAATCGCTGGAATTAAAACGACTATTCCATTTCACAGAATGGTTCTGGCAAACGACCATTTCAAAAAAGGCGAAATTTACACCAATTTTATACAGAAGCATCTATACGGAGAAAAATGATAACCGAATAAAGATTTTATATGGACACGGCATTCTGTGTCCATGCTGCCATTGCGGCTGGCATAACCATTCTTCCAGATCCAACACATTCAATTGTGGAAGAGTGATATATTGTTTTAGTCGTTCCGTAGTGCGAGTTCCTTTGGTAGCCGCACCCTTCAGGGTGCGTTTATTATCGTTGTCGTTCTCGTTATATCGAAAACTCAATAAGCGACCATATCATTGTGGCTGGTGGCTGGTGGCTTGTAGCGTCCAACTGTAGCGTCCAACTGTAGCGTCCAACTTCAGTTGGACGGCTGTTCGGATGTTCCTGGACGAAGAAATCGTATTCAATCGTCCCGATGTTACATCGGGACGCTACAATTTTTGTTCCGTAGTGCGAGTTCCTTTGGTAGCCGCACCCTTCAGGGTGCGTTTATTATCGTTGTCGTTCTTGTTCTCTGTAAGAAAAAGTGGAAAGAAGATTGAAGATTTAGGTCGTTCCTGCGAAGCAAAAAAAATGAAACAGAAAATTTTACAAATTATAGACGAATGTCTTGAAGTAAAGAAAAAATCAAAATTGCTTGTTGATGTAATTGAAAAAATTACCAGAGAAATAATAAAATGTTATCGTAATGATAGAAAAGTTGTTATTTTTGGTAATGGTGGTTCCGCATCGGATGCTCAGCATATAGTCACGGAACTTGTGAGTCGTTTTGAAAAAGAAAGAAAATCGCTTAGTGCGATTTCACTTACGACTAACACATCTACTTTAACTGCAATTGCTAATGATTATAGTTTTGATAAAATTTTTTCGCGGCAAGTTGAATCAACAGTTATCAAAGGTGATATTGTCATAGCGATTTCTACCAGTGGAAATTCCAAAAATGTTATTGAAGGTGCAAAACAGTCAAAAAAACAGGGTGCAATTGTTGTTGGTTTTACAGGTTCCAATGGTGGAAAATTAAAAAGCGTTTGTGATATAATTTTAGAAGTCCCGTCAAATGTAACTGCAAGAATCCAAGAAGTGCACATTACCGTCGGGCATATTATCTGCAAACTTGTTGAAGATGAAATTTTCTAAAGTAAAATCACAAAATCAAATCGCAAAAACCGTTCAAAAATTAAAAAAATCCGACAGAAAAATTGTTTTTACAAACGGATGTTTTGATATACTACATATAGGGCATATTCGTCTTCTTGAAAAAGCGAAATCGTTCGGAGATATTTTAATAGTCGGCTTAAACTCCGATTCGTCCGTAAAAAAAATAAAAGGCAAACACCGTCCGATAATTTCTGAGAATGAAAGAGCAGAAGTTCTTGCCGCCATATCTTCAGTTGATTTTGTCGTGAAATTTTCGCAACCCGCACCCTTTGAACTTATAAAAAAAATCCAACCTGATGTTCTTGTGAAAGGTGCCGACTGGAAAAATGGAAAAATTGTCGGTAGTGAATTCGCTGGAAAAGTTGTAAGAATCCCTCTCGTTAAAGGTCATTCTTCCTCAAAAATAATCAACGCTTATACTAAAAATATTTTGTAGATATTTGTAGTGCGACCATTTATGGTCGCTTTTAGCTCCGATGAATCGGGGCACTACATCACAAACAAAAATAGAGATATTTCATAATCTCATAATGAAAAAAACATTAAGAATTATTGATGCCAACATAAATAGAGCCAGAGAAGGACTCCGTGTTATTGAAGATTTTTCGAGATTCATATTATCCGACGAAAATTTATCATCTAAAATAAAAAATCAGCGACACCAAATAGACAGAATCACAAGAACCGTCTATCCGCAGTTGGTCTTATCTCGGGACAGCAAAAGTGATATTTTTCGCGAAACAAAAGAACTCGGTAAAAAAGACAGTTTTTCAGTTGTTGTCTCAAATATAAAAAGGGCTGAAGAGTCATTAAGAGTGCTTGAAGAATTCTCAAAAATTATTTCTGCATCAGCTGGTTCAAAATTCAAAAAAATCAGATTTACGATTTACGATATAGAAAAAGAAATTGTAGAAAAAATGAGGTTATGAATACTAAAAATATAACAACAGATTTAACATTTATTACAAACGAAGCAAATCAAAATCTCAAAGAGCGATTTGAGGTTTTAATAAAAGATACAAAATTCTTTGATTGTCTTGTTGGTTATTTTTACACAAGCGGTTTTTACGCAATATATAAATCTCTGGAAGGAACCGAAAAAATCAGAATTCTTATTGGCATAAGCACAAACCGTCAAACATTTGCTTTGTTCACCACAGGCGAACCTACCTGGCTTCCTTCTCAATTTTCGCATGCCGAGGCAAAACAAGAATTTCAGTGCCTTGTGGAAAAAGAATTGGAAGATTCTGATGATAACCAAAAAGTAGAAGAAGGTGTCATTAGATTTATAGAGTGGCTCAAAAACAAAAAATTAGAAATAAGAGTTTATCCTTCTCAAAATATCCATGCCAAACTTTATATAATGACTTTTACCGAAAGTGATAGAGATGTTGGCAGGGTTATTACTGGCTCCAGTAATTTCACTCAGGCAGGACTTATTGAAAATCTTGAATTCAATGTTGAGTTAAAAAATCGTGCTGACTACGAATTTGCCAAACAGAAATTTGAAGAATTGTGGGAACATTCCGTTGATGTTAGCGAGAAATATATCCAGACAGTAGAGGATAAAACATGGCTTAATCAAAACATCACACCCTATCAACTCTACATAAAATTCTTATACGAGTATTTTAAGGACGAGTTAAGCCAGACAGACGAGGTATTTCTCAAATATCTGCCACAGGAATTTAAAAAACTTGAATATCAAGAACAAGCGGTCTTGAATGCTAAAAAAATTCTTCTAGAATATGGCGGTGTTTTTATTTCTGATGTAGTTGGTCTTGGGAAAACATATATTTCAGCAATGCTTGCTGGTCAACTTGATGGCAGAACACTCATAATTGCTCCACCCATTCTTCTTGAAAAAGCAAATCCTGGCTCATGGACTAATGTTTTCTCTGATTTTAGGGTATCTGCTGATTTTGAATCTATTGGAAAACTTGATGATGTTATTGACAGGGGAACAGAAAAATACACCAATATCATCATAGATGAGGCACAGCGATTTAGGACGGAAACAAATATTACATATGAAAAGTTGGCTGAAATCTGCCGGGGCAAAAGAGTGATTCTTGTCACTGCAACACCATATAATAATTCCCCAAAAGATATTTTAAGCCAGATTAAACTGTTTCAGAAAGCCAGGAAAAGCACCATTCCTAACCTTCCTGATTTGGAGGGTTTCTTTAACCGACTGAACAAAAGGTTAAAGAAACTTGACCGCAAAACGGATTATGCTGAATATATTAAGATAGTCAGGGAAAACGCCCAGAAAATTCGTGAGAAAATCCTAAAATATATTATGGTGCGCAGAACCAGAACAGAGATAGAAAAATATTTTGCCGATGATTTGAAGAAAGAGAATATCAAATTCCCAATTGTTGAAAAACCAGAACCGCTTTTCTATGAACTCAACGATAAAGAAGATGAAATTTTCAACAAGACAATAGAACTTATCACACAAAAATTCAAGTATGCTAGATACACACCAATGCTTTATTCTAAAGAAAAGATATCTCAACCGGAGGAATTGGCTCAAAAAAACATGGGGAAGTTTATGAAAATCCTCCTGGTAAAAAGGTTGGAAAGCAGTTTCTTCGCATTTAAAAATTCTATTGATAGATTTATCCATTCTTACGAAATGTTCATCAAGGAATTTGACAGGGGCAGTGTTTATGTGAGCAAGAAATACATTAACAAAATTTTTGAGTTATTGGAAGGCGATAATGATGAGGCAATCCAGATACTGATTGATGAAGGAAAGGCTGAAAAATACCCAAGCAGCGATTTTAAAAAAGAATTCAGGGGAATCCTACAAAATGACCTTGCCACTCTAATCCAAATTAGAGAACAATGGCAAAATGTTACAAGGGACCCCAAATTGCTTAAATTCTTAAACGAACTTGGCAAGAATCCTCTCCTGAAAAGTAATAAGATGATTATCTTTACCGAATCGAAGGAAACTGCTGAATATCTGGCAAAAAACATCAATGAAAAGTTTCCCGCTCTTGCCCTTTGTTTTACTGGCGGCTCCGGCGAGGCAATCCGCGACAAAGTGATTGAAAACTTTGATGCGAAAGCACGGCATCCAAAAGACGACTATCAAATGCTTGTATCTACTGAGGTTTTGTCCGAAGGCGTCAATCTTCATCGTTCAAATGTTGTTATCAATTATGATATTCCCTGGAACCCAACGAGAATGATGCAAAGAGTTGGTCGTATTAACCGTATTGATACAAAATTCGACAGGATTTATACCTTTAACTTTTTCCCAACAAAACAATCTAATAACCAGATAAAACTTAAAGAAATTGCAGAATCAAAAATCCATTCTTTTTTAACACTATTAGGCGGTGATGCTGCTCTTTTAACGGAAGGAGAACCTGTTGGTTCTCATGAATTATTTAACAAATTGATTTCAAAACAGACACTTACAGGAGAGGACGAAACAGAGGAAAGCGAACTAAAATATTTACAGGTCATAAAAAATATCCGTGATAAAGATCCCGAATTATTTGAAAAAATAAAACATCTTCCTAAAAAATCACGCACAGCAAAAAAGAAAAGCGAGCATGAAAATTCGCTTTTAACATATTTCAGGCGGGGAAAACTACAAAAGTTTTTTATTATACAAGGTAGGACAGGGTCTTTAGACCCTGTCGTCCCAGTTGAACTTGATTTTATCACTTCTGCAAAACTTCTTGAAAGCGACCACAATGAAAAAAAAGAAAAACTACCAGAAAAATATTATGAACTTTTGGATAAAAACAAAGAAGCATTTATATTTACAACAACCGAAGAAATAATAAAGCCAGAGCATATGGGAGGACGGGATAGTGCCTCAAATATGATAAGAGTTTTAAAAATTACTATTAAAAACACCAAACAATTCACAGATGAACAGGAGTTATATCTGAAAAAGGTCATTACTCAACTTGAAGAAGGCGGACTACCGAAACAAACAACAAAAGAAACACTAAAGGCATTAAACAATCTGAAACAGGACTTAATGAACCCCTTCAAAGTTTTAGCAACATTACAAACACATATACCAGAACGTCTTTTGGAAAGTCACTATGTTGAACATATCTCAACCTTTGGGAAAAGAGAAGTTATATTGTCATTGTATTTAACAGGAGAATGAATATGGAATCAACCCAAATTGCTTTGTTTAAGGGAAGACAGATAAGAAGAACTCTTCATGAAAATGAATGGTGGTTTGTGATTGTTGATGTTGTTGCTGTTTTAACCGATTCTGTTCAGCCAGAAGGGTACATTAAAGATATGCGGCGACGCGACCTCGAACTCTCTAAAGGGTGGGGGCAAATTGCCACCCCCCTTTCAATTGACACAGAAGGTGGAGCACAGAAGTTAAACTGTGCGAATACCGAAGGTATTTTTCGCATCATTCAATCAATCCCGTCTCCCAAAGCAGAACCATTCAAAAGATGGCTGGCTAAAGTTGGATATGAGCGAGTCCAGGAAATAGAAAATCCAGAACTTGCGACAAAAAGAACCAGAATGCTTTATAAACTTAAAGGTTATCCCGATGACTGGATTGAAAAAAGAATGCGAGGCATTGCTATCCGTGAAGAACTGACCGATGAATGGCAAAATCGCGGAGCAAAAGAGCAAAAAGATTATGAGATTCTCACCGCAGAAATATCAAAGGCGACTTTTGGAGTTACACCATCGGAGTATAAAAATTTCAAAGGATTAAAACGCGAAAACCTGCGTGATCATATGGATGATTTTGAACTGATTTTTACAATGTTGGGAGAAAGAGCGACTACCGAAATCCACCGCACTGAAGATTCGCATGGTGTTCCAAAATTGAAAGCCGATGCAAAAGATGGCGGAGATATCGCTGGTAACGCAAGAAAACGGCTTGAAAAAAGGTTGGGCAAATCCATTGTTTCAAAAAGCAACTTTTTGGAACAATCCTTAAAAATTAGAAAACTACCAGAGAAATAGTTATGGACAAACAACAGGCACAACAAATCATAAAAGAAACTTTTGAAAACCCTTTTGACAAAGATAAATTTATTTATTTTATTAAAAACCTTTTCAATTCTATTGAGGAGACCCCGTTTTCCTACAGAGGAAATCTTATCCCTGACGCATATGAACAACACATAAGCACGCTTGAACGCATCGGAAAATATACCGATGGAGAATATGAGATTGATATTCTCATTGTAAAACTAAAGAAAGAAACAACTCTTGAACGTGCCAGAACTAAGCAAAGAAATTTTGTTGCTTGGTATCTAAATGGTAGCCGTGGCGGTAAATTAAAAGATGCTTCTTTAGTTGCTTTTGTCTCTCCGAATGAAAAAGACTGGCGTTTTTCGCTGGTAAAAATGGACTATAAATTTGAGGAAGGTAAAAATGGAAAAATAAAAGTCAAAGAAGAATTTACGCCAGCCCGTAGATGGTCATTTTTAGTAGGAAAAAATGAAAAGAGCCATACTGCCCAGAGCCGACTTGTTTCAATACTGGCTGACGATAAATATAATCCGACCCTCAGTCAATTTGAAGAGGCGTTTAACATTGAAAAAGTTACAAAGGAATTCTTTGAAAAGTACCGAGATATTTTTTTAAGGACCAAGGAAACACTTGACGATTTAATGGAGAAAGACAAAAAAATTAAATCTGATTTTGAGGCGAAAGGCGTCAATACCATTGATTTTTCCAAAAAACTTTTAGGACAGATTGTTTTTCTTTACTTTCTACAAAAAAAGGGTTGGTTCGGTGTAAAACGAGATGCTGACTGGGGAACCGGAGACAAACACTTCTTACGAGAACTTTTTGAAGAGAAACACTGCAAATACAAAAATTTCTTTAATGATATTTTAGAGCCACTTTTTTATGAAGCGTTCCGTATTAACCGCAGTCATGATGATGATTATTACAGCAGGTTTGACTGCAAAATTCCTTTCCTAAACGGAGGACTCTTTGATCCAATTAATAATTATAACTGGGTACATACGGATATACTTTTTCCCAATGAACTATTTTCCAACAATTACAAAACTAAAGAAGGCGACACTGGAAATGGCATTTTAGACATTTTTGACCGCTATAATTTCACCGTTAAAGAAGACGAACCATTAGAAAAGGAAGTCGCCATTGACCCGGAAATGTTAGGTAAGGTCTTTGAAAATCTTCTGGAAGTTAAAGATAGAAAATCCAAAGGAACTTACTACACCCCACGCGAAATTGTCCATTATATGTGTCAGCAGAGTTTAATCAATTATTTATACACAGAATTGAATCAGGGAACAATTTCATATGAAAAAGTTGGTGACTCTCAACTTGATGCATTTGGTAATAAAGCAAAAACAGGTCAGTTAGTTTTGACCGCCGAGCATAAATCATACCAATCAATATCAAGAAAGGAAATAGAAACACTTATCAAATATGGCGAGCAAGTCAGCGGAAACGAAGCAATGGTTGAAACCAAGGGTAAAGAAACAAAAACATATTCTTACAAACTTTCCGAAAACATCCGCAAAAATGCAAAAATTATTGACGACAAACTTGCCAATATCAAAGTATGCGACCCTGCCATTGGTAGTGGTGCTTTCCCTGTGGGTATGATGACAGAAATTGTAAAGACAAGAAACGTATTGACTGCCTATCTGTCATTGCGAGGAGCAGAAGCGACGAAGCAATCAAAAAGTCATTCTGAGCGTAGCGAAGAATCTCGTTCCATCTACAATTTTAAGCGTGAATGTATTGAAAAATCTCTTTACGGTGTTGACATTGACTCCAGTGCTGTGGAGATTGCCAAACTTCGTCTGTGGCTTTCATTGGTGGTAGATGAAGATGACATCAAGCAAATTAAACCTCTGCCTAACCTTGATTATAAAATTGTCTGTGGACATTCACTTTTTGGCGTAAGGAAGGATGTGCTTAATTGGAAATTATTTGAAGAACTTGAAAATTTAAAACCATTACTGTTCAACGAAACCAATCCTAATAAAAAACAGAAATACAAAAAGCAGATTGATGATATTATCAGCCAGATTACCGACGGTCATAAAGAGTTTGATTTTGAAGTGTATTTCTCAGAAGTATTCCATAAGAAAAAAGGTTTTGATGTTGTAATTGCCAATCCGCCGTATGTCAGGCAGGAGGAAATCAAAGAATACAAACCACTGCTACAAAAAGCGGGATATGAAGTGTATAACTCTACTTCTGACCTTTATACCTATTTTTACGAACTTTCCTATAATATCCTCGCTCCGAGCCGTTTTTCCTGCTTTATCTCCAGCAATAAATGGATGCGGGCAAAATATGGTGAGAAATTGAGAAACTTTTTCAAAACAAAAACAAAAGTAATAAACCTGATTGACTTTGGCGGACATAAAGTATTTGAGACCGCTACGGTAGATACCAATATTCTTTTATTGCAAAAAGAAAAACCGCAACCTGAATATACATCTCCTTATATCAATGTTGATAGCGATTTCACAGGAGAAAATCTAGACGAATATGTGAGTAAGAAACAGCAGACCATCAAACAGAATGAACTTTCTGACTCTGGCTGGACATTGGCAGACGATAAAGTGTTGGCACTGAAAAAGAAGATAGAAAAAATAGGCACACCACTTAAAAATTGGGATGTAAAAATAAACAGAGGCATAATAACTGGCTTTAACGAGGCATTTATTATTGACACTGCAACCAAAGAGCGTCTCTGTGCCGAAGCCTCAAAATCTGTGGAAATCATCAAACCGATATTAAGGGGCAGAGACATCGATAGGTATTGCTACAAATGGGCAGGACTATGGCTGATTTTTATCCCATGGCATTTCCCTTTGCAGGATGATAGTTCAATCCAAGGAGCATCAAAAAAGGCAGAAAGGGAATTTCAGAAACAATATCCATCTGTTTATAACCATTTGTTACAATTCAAGGAAAATCTTTCAAAAAGGAATAAGGAAGAGACAGGAATTCGTTATGAATGGTATGCTTTGCAACGATGTGCCGCAACTTACCTTGAGGATTTTGAAAAGGAGAAAATTGCGTGGGCAGAGACGGCTCAAGAAATTAAAATGGCTTTAGTTCCAAAAGGATTTTATTTACAAAAAACTTGTTTTATGATTACAGGCAACAATCTTAAATTCATACAGGCAATAACAAATTCTTTTTTGTTACATTGGTACACATTGCAATCAGTTCATAGATTAGGTGAAAAAGGCATTTATCTTTCAGGATACTTTGTTGAACAACTTCCAATTCCTAAAATTTCCGAACGACAACAAAAACCATTTATCAACCTTGTTGACCATATTCTTTCTATACACGAACAGTATGGCTATCCGTTGTCAGGTGGTGCATCAGAAAAAGTAAGAGAACTTGAACGCCAAATTGACCAGATGATATATAAACTCTATGACTTAACCGATGAAGAAATTGCCATCGTGAAGCAGTTTGGAACAAAGGATAAATAGTTTCAGGAACAAAGGAAAAACATGGCAGATATTGTTAAACAGGATTTTATTGAGAAAAAGATATTTTTGATTAGAGGTCTAAATGTAATGTTAGACAAAGATCTTGCTGAACTTTATGAGGTTAAAACTAAATCACTTAATCTTGCAGTAAAAAGAAATATGGACAGATTTCCAGAGGATTTTATGTTTCAATTATCAAAAGAAGAGTTTGAAAACTTGAGGTTTCAATTTGAAACCTCAAGATGGGGTGGTATTAGATACCTACCTTATGCTTTTACAGAACAGGGTGTTGCAATGCTCTCCAGTGTTCTTAACAGTAAAAGAGCCATCCATGTAAATATTGGTATAATGCGGGTATTTGTGAATATCAGAAAATTGGTAGTTTCAAATAAGGTAATTCTTAACAAGATAAGTCAATTGGAATATGCGGTTGAATTACACGATAAAAAGATAAGGACGATTTTTGAAGTTATACATGGACCATCACAAACAAAATTATTATCCCCAGATAAACCATACTCAAATAAAAAAGCGATCAGGGATGTTATTGGTTCTTGCGAGAAGTATATTTACTGGGTAGATAAATATTTTTCAAGAGCGGGGTTAGATTGGTTATCAGAGTCACTTAATACCAATAAAGTAAAAAGTATTAAAATTTTGATGTCGTCAGAAAAGGTGGATGAAAAATTCATATCTTTGTATAAAGATTTAGAAAAAGAACTCAAAATTGATGGGGTAAAGTGTGAATTACGGATTATAATTGATAAAAAATTGAATACAGATATTCACGATAGATGGATTATTTCAGAAAATCTATGCTATAACATGCCATCAACTGATACTGTTGCAAGAGGGCAATATAGTGAAGTAAAAAGAACGGCAAATTTTGCCTTACGGCAGCCATTTGATGAATGGTGGAAGAGAAGCAAGGATATTTAGAAAATATTCTAAGAATACAAACGCCAAACTGACCCCGTTAGATATTCTCTATGTTTTCTATCTAACGGGGTTGACCAGATGGTTTATAAACTTTACGGTTTAACCGGAGAGGGAAGAAAAATGGGAAGAAAAATTAGAGGACACTAATTATTTTGACAGTGATATTTGGAAAAAGGGACAGCAACCCAATTATTTTATGTCGCATAACATTATTATGACACAAATTGAATCGGCACAAAAAAATATTATTACGAAAGAAATGCGGGAAGTGGCTAAAAGTGAGGATATTTCTCCCGAATTTATAAGAGGCGGTATTAAGAATGGGACAATAGTTATTCTTAAAAACAATTCTCGGCGGGCATCTTCCATCTTCCATTCTATCGGCATAGGTAAAAATCTTAAAATAAAAGTTAATGCGAATATAGGAACCTCACCGATGAATATAAACATCGGTTATGAAAAAGAAAAGGTTTTAACAGCGATAAAATATGGTGCGGATGCCGTTATGGATTTGTCCACCGGTGGCAACATTTCAAAAATAAGAAAAATGGTTATTGAAACATCGACCGTGCCTGTCGGTACAGTTCCGCTTTACGGACTGATTTGCAATTTATCCCACAAGGGAAAAAAATTCATAGATGCCGTACCCGAACAAATGTTCGGTGAGGTAGAAGAACAACTTAAAAGTGGTGTTGATTTTGTTACGGTTCATTGTGGGCTGACACTTTCTGCCCTTGAAATTCTTAAAAAGAAAAAACGGCTTGTCGGGATTGTTTCCCGCGGTGGTTCATTTCTCGCCGAGTGGATGATTCACAATAAAAAAGAAAATCCGTTTTACGAACATTTTGATGAACTCGTAAAAATCGCAAAAAAATATGATGCTGTGATTTCTCTTGGCGACGGTTTGCGTCCTGGATGTATAAAAGATAATACCGACGATGCCCAAATAGAGGAATTAAAAACACTTGGGCATTTACAAAAATATGCTTTGGTGAGAAATGTCCAGACAATGATTGAAGGGCCAGGTCACGTTCCCCTAAATCAAATAGAAAAAAATATCAAACTTGAAAAAAGATATTGCCATAATGCGCCCTTTTATGTTTTAGGACCATTAACGACGGACATTGCACCAGGTTACGACCATATTACCTCTGCAATCGGCGGTGCTTTGGCTGGTTATTACGGTGCTGATTTTTTATGTTATGTAACACCTGCGGAACATTTGACCTTACCGGATTTGGAGGATGTAAAAAACGGAGTGATTGCTTCACGGATTGCGGCTCATTCTGCTGAAATTGCAAGAGGTTATAAAAATTCTTTAGAAATTGATTATGAACTTTCAAAGGCGAGAAAAAATTTTGATTGGCGAAAGCAAAAAAAACTCGCTATAAATCCATATGAATTTGAAAGACGTCGCTCTGCAAAAAGTAAAGATGTCTGTTCAATGTGCGGCGAATTTTGTGCAATGAAAAGAAAAATCTAAAGTGGAGTCAGAATAACATTTGTGGTTTTTTTCTTGACTTATTCAAAAAAATTTGTATAATAACCCCGTCATGCCTACCGAGTTAGAATCCTGGATTATACTTAATCAAATTTCCGTTATTGGCCCAGCAAGGTTCAAAAAATTTCTGGATTTTTTTGGCAATGCCGGAAAAATACTGACTGTGTCAGTTAATGATTTAATGCATATTGAGGGCATTGAGAGAAAAACAGCGGAAACTATAATTTCCGATAGAGAAAAGTTTGATGTCGTAAAAGAACAAGAAGAAGCGGAAAAAAACGGGGTAAGAATAATTGCCTCATTTATGGACGAATATCCACAGACATTAAAGACCATATATGATTATCCGCCGATTCTTTATGTAAAAGGTTCACTTGACAAAAAGGATGTGGTTGCCGTCGGTGTCGTTGGCACAAGAAAAATTACTTCATATGGAAAAATGGTGTGCGAATATCTTGCCCGCGAACTTTCTAATAGTGGTATTACCATCGTAAGCGGACTTGCCAGGGGTGTTGACACAATTGCTCATCAGACGGTGGTTAATGAAAAAGGAAGAACGATTGCGGTTCTGGGAAACGGGCTTTTATATCATTATCCTCCTGAAAACAGAAAATTGGAAGATAAAATTGCCGAAAACGGTGCTGTAATTTCCGAGTTCAATATGCACACAAGACCGGATAAACAAAATTTTCCAAGGAGAAACAGAGTAATCAGTGGGATTTCACTTGGGGTTGTTGTAATTGAGGCGGATGAAAAAAGCGGTGCCTTGATAACCGCCAAAAGTGCAATTGAACAGGGTAGAGATGTTTTCGCAATACCAGGCAACATTTTTTCAAAATACTCACGGGGCCCGCATAAACTTATAAAAGACGGAGCAAAACTTGTTGAGTCGGTTGATGATATAATCAATGAAATAAATGTTTTGAAAAATTTTGTCAAAAAAACAAAAGAAAATCTTAAAGTTATAAAAGAAACAAAAAATTTAGACAATGAATCCATTATTGTGTTGGAAGCAATAAATTATGAGCCGGTTCATATAGATGTATTGTTTGAGAAAGGTAACATCCCGATTGAAAAACTTTCTGTAATTCTTTTAGAACTCGTGATGGATGGTCTAATTTCAGAATTGCCCGGAAAAAAATATATCAGGAAGAAATAGAAGCAGAACAGGCGCGGAACAATAACGCAAAACAGACGCGAAACATTTGGCGTCAGTTTTGCGTATAAGTTTAGCGTCGGTTTAGCGATAATGAGCGAAGCGAATATGAAAAATCCACTTGTAATTGTTGAGTCACCGACGAAAGCAAAGATGATAACAGGTTTTCTGAAAGGGAAATTTACTGTTATTGCCTCAATGGGACATGTCCGTGATTTACCACAGAGAACACTTGGCGTAGATGTAAAAAACAATTTTCAGCCGTCGTATCAGATTCTTCCAGGTAAAGAAGATACGATGAAGAAAATAATTTCTACCATAAAGTCATCGTCAGATATATTCATAGCGACCGATTATGATCGTGAGGGCGAAGCAATCGGTTGGCATATTAGCACAGCAGGCGGACTTGACATAAAAAAAATAAAAAGAATTGTTTTTCACGAAATTACTCAATCGGCAATTGAGGATGCAATAAAAAATCCCAGGCCTCTTGACTTAAATCTTATTGATGCACAGCAATCAAGAAGAATTATAGACCGTCTCGTCGGTTATCAGATAAGTCCACTTCTGGGAAAAAATGTAAGGAAGGGACTTTCGGCAGGCAGGGTGCAATCTGTTACGCTCCGGCTTATTATTGAGCGGGAAATCGAAATTAAAAAATTCGCTGGGCAGGAGTACTGGACCATTTCAGCGCAACTTAATAAAAACGGTCAGTCCTTTAATGCAGATTTGATTTCTAATGGTGAAAAAAAATATTATTCCTCAACTGCCTATCAGTTGTTTGCGGAAAAGTACACAGTAAAAACGACATCAATAAAAACGGAAGCGGATGCAAAAAAAATAATTGACGATATAAAGAACAATGAATTTGTAGTATCAAAGGTTACAAAAAGTGAAAGAATAAAAAATCCACTACCACCGTTTATGACATCTACACTCCAAAGAGATGCTGTTAATAAATTGGGTTTCAGTTCAAACAGAACGATGTCTATTGCCCAAAAATTATATGAAAACGGACTTATTACTTATATGAGAACCGATTCTTTGGATGTATCAAAAGTTGCTCAAAAACAGGCATCCGAGTATATCAATAAAAATTTTGGCAAAGAATATTTGCCTGCTAAATCACGCATTTACAAAACAAAAAGCAAATCGGCGCAGGAAGCACATGAATCAATTAGGCCGACAGATGTGACCAAAACCGTGCATACATTAAAACTTGAAAAAGATGAGAATAAACTCTATGAACTTATTTGGTTAAGATTTGTTGCAAGCCAGATGTCTTCGGCAATAGTGAATTCTGTTTCAGTGGACATAAAAGTGAAGGAATATATTTTTCGTGCCACCGGCTCATCAATAAAGTTTGATGGCTATTTGAAAATCTACATTGAATCCGATGGAGAAAAGGAAACGATGCTTCCTGATATGAATGAAGGAGACAAACTTATATCGGAGAAGATCACCCCAAAACAACATTTTAGTGACCCGCCACCGAGATATAATGAGGCATCGCTGATAAAGACGCTTGAAGAACGAGGTATTGGAAGACCATCAACATATGCGCCGACGATATCAACCCTTAAAAATAGGGGATATGTACAAATCGAAAAAATGAAATTTATTCCACAGGAAGTCGGTTTTACAGTAATAGATATTTTAAAAAAATATTTTCCTGAAATTATTGACTTGAATTTTACTGCGGAAATGGAAGAGAAACTTGATGGGATTGCTGATGGTAAAATTGAATGGGTAAAAATGTTATCTGATTTTTATACTCCTTTCGCTAAAACACTTGCTAACGCAAAAGCAAATATGGAAAGTATTAAAAAAGTCATTGAGACCGACGAGAAATGTTTGAAGTGTGGTTCTCCGATGGTTATTCGTGATGGAAGATTCGGCAAGTTCATGGCTTGTTCCAATTTTCCGAAATGCAGAAATACAATGTCTTTGGACAAAGAAGGTAAAAAAATTGTTCCAGAAAAAACGGATGAGGTATGCGAAAAATGCGGTAAAGTTATGTTAGTAAAATCCGGTCGTCGCGGAAAATTTCTTGCGTGTAGTGGTTATCCCAAATGTAAAAATACAAAAAATATCCAGAAAACTCCGTAACCACAAAGTCAAGAACATTTGCCACGGAGTGCACGGAAGAAAGACAGAATTAAGTGGTAAGTGGTAAGTGGTAAGTGATAAGTGGTAAGTATTAAGTGGTAAGTATTAAGAAGGGCAGTGATAAGTGATAAGGATTAAGGATTAAGGATTAAGTTTTTACTTAATTCTTACTACTTAATTCTTAATCCTGACTTCTTGATTCTTAATACTGACTTCTTAATTCTTAATCCTGACTTCTTAATTCTTATAACTTATAACTTAATCCTGCCCTTCTTAATCCTTAATCCTGATTCAAGTAGTTCTCCGTGTTTTCCGTGGCAAGTTTTTTGTAATAGATGAGGGAAAAGATGACGGAAACGACAATAAACCAGAAACAAGGTGAGAACATAGAAAAGTTCATACAGTTTTTGAAGATTCAAAAAAATATATCAGAAAATACTGCCCTTGCTTATCGTAGGGACATAGAACAATTTAGCATGTTTTTGGAGAGAAAGAAACTTGATATAAAAAATACCGATAAGTTGACTGTTAGGGATTATTTGGCAAATGTTCTTCAGCCGGTTGAAAAAAAATCCAGTATAATAAGAAAGATTGCAGCATTAAGAGGATTTTTTAATTTTCTTGTTAAATGCAAAGTGCTTATCATATCGCCGATGGATTTCATACTTACACCAAAGGCAGAAAAACATCTTCCGAATTTTTTAACTGTTGCAGAAATTAATCTAATTTTATCTGCACCCGATACTCGCCCTGGCGCAAAAATATCAGGACTAAGAGACAGAGCGATTTTGGAATTATTATATTCTTCGGGCTTGCGAATTTCGGAACTTACAACTCTGAGTAAAACTGATATTGATTATTTTTCCGGCACGGTTAAGGTTATGGGCAAGGGTTCCAAGCAACGGCTTATTCCTGTCGGTGATTCTGCACTTGATATTATAAGAAAATATCTAAAACTGCGGAATGATTCTTCCGCAGTTTTGTTTACCGGGAATTCTGCTAAAGCGGGACAAAAGTTATCGGCAAGATGCATCCAGAAAATGCTTAAAAAATATCTCAAAAAAGTAGGCATCACAAAAAAAATCACTCCGCATTCATTGAGGCATACATTTGCCACGCATCTTCTTGATAACGGATGCGACATAAGAAGCGTTCAGGAAATGTTGGGGCATATGAATCTTGCCACGACTCAGATTTACACGCATGTTACTGCACAAATGATGAAAAAGATTTATGATAAGGTTCATTTGCGTGCATAAGAAGCAAACGGCGTTCAAAACTACAAAAAGGTGTTCATGTGTTTATGTGTCAACACATCAACTCGTGAACCCGTGAACTCGTGAACGCCGTTGGAACTTGAACGCAGTTAGGACTCTGGACGTAATATGCAGGAAAAAATAAGAATAGTTATGGAAGAAACTGGTTGTGACGAGGGGCAGGCACAGATTGCTCTTGAATCGTGCAATTACAACATATCAAAATCCATATCAAAAATTTTTGATTTGCTTAAGGATATAGTCGTAATAAAAGGTAAATTTTATACATATGGTAATCATCTTTATGGAATGATTATGATTATCGTGGATATAAATCACCGTCGGCATTTAAGGACGCGTGCTTTGGTAACATATAATCCGAAGGTTTATGAAACAGATTTACAGCAGAACTGGTGTGAATACGACAAAAAACTTTATACGACTCGGCTTATGCCTGGTAGCATTCAGGATATGACGCTGAGTATAGAAAAAAAAATTGTCGATGAAATTTTAGACGAATATAACGAAAGTTTTTTTGACGCAGTAAAAAAAAATAACATTACGGAAGTTGCCGATATCTTGGAGGACATTTTAAGGGAGCCGTTATCAACATCCGCGGTTAATTTTGAGATTTTATCCGAGGAACTTAATCTCACGCAGTTCAAAAAAATATCTGACAAGATTTTTCCGCCGCAGACGGAGTTTGAATTTAACGAGTATGATTTCAGTTTGGTTAACCAGTTTACAATTGATGTAATGCCGGTTTCATCGGGTGGCGTTATTCTCAAAGCCGGTGTTCTAATGCCTGGCGACGAAATCGCTGTTCTTATTACTGATAATCGGGAGATATCACAGTATTTAAGTGGTCTTATAGGTGGAAGAAACATTTTTGGAGTCATTGCGATTCCGTGCAAAATTCATAACATTACACATTCAAAAAATGGCGTTACCCTTATGGTTCGTCTTGCCGCCGGTGTGGTAGGTCAAGCGACCGTTTCAGAAGATACGCCGATAAAAGTTGTGAAATGGGTAAGGAGAAGCGGATTTTTTAACCGTATTTTTTTCAAATTCTACTTGATTTTTTTTAAGTTATTTGAGAAAATGAAAACATAGAATTAAGTGGTAAGTTGTAAAGATTAAGTAGTAAGTGATAAGGATTAAGAAGGGCATCAAAACTTAATCCTTAAAGCGAAGCGTCTTAATCCTTAATCCTTAACGGGGGGGTAATAAAAATGAGCAATGTATCAATGAAGGGTTTATTAGAAGCGGGTGTCCATTTTGGGCATCAGACAAGTCAGTGGAATCCCAAAATGGGAAAATTTATTTTTGGGGACCGGAACAAGATTCATATTATTGACCTCGCCAAAACGGTGAAGGAGTTAAAAAAGGCATGCAAATTTGTAAGAGATGTTGCTGCGGCCGGTGGACGCATTCTTTTCGTCGGAACAAAGCAGCAGTCCCAGGAAATTGTAAAAAATGAAGCGGTAAGATGTGGTGTCCATTATGTGGTATCCAGATGGTTGGGCGGTACTTTGACAAATTTTGAGACAATCAAGAGGAACATTGCCCGACTTAATGATTTGGAAAAAATGAAAACAGATGGTATTCTTGAAAAACTTCCCAAAAAGGAAATATCTGTTCTGACGAAGGAGATGAAAAAACTATCTATCGCTCTTTCGGGAATTAAGGATATGCATTCTATTCCCGGACTTATATTTGTTGTGGATCCTGTTAATGAAAAAACTGCGGTAGCAGAAGCCCGACGTCTTAAAATTCCGGTGGTTGCTATTTGCGATACAAACAGTGATCCGGATGTGGTTGACCATTGCATTCCCGGAAACGATGATGCGATAAAATCCATATCCTTGCTTGTAAGTGTTATTGCAGATGCTGTTATAGAAGGTAAATCTGCGATTAAGAGTGAAAGCGGTTTGTCAACTATGGTTTCCGCCGGAGGATCCACCGTAGGTTCCGTTGCAGACTCCGCCGCAGGTGGACAAAACATATCGGCAGAGGAAAAATTTTCTTCCGACGAGGAAATACCGATAACAGAAGACAAGGGAATTGTGAAAGAAGTGGAAGGAATAAAGCAGGACTAATGATTAAGAGGTCAGGATTAAGTTATAAGTTGTAAGGATTAAGAAAAAACTTAATACTTAAAGCGAACCCCGACTTGTCGGGGTGAGCGACTTAATCCTTACAACTGCCAATGGAGGTAAAAAAAATGTTACAAACTGTCAAAATAACGGGTGAGATGGTTGCTCGTCTGCGTGAAAAAACAAGTTGTGGGATGATGGACTGCAAACAGGCGCTTATAGAAACAGGTGGCGACGAGGAAAAGGCGGTTGCAAAATTAAGGGAAAAAGGAATTGCGATTGCACTTAAAAAATCTTCAAGGACAGCCAAAGAGGGTTTGATATTTTCATATATCCATCCGGGGAGCAAGTTAGGGGTTTTGTTGGAATTGAACTGTGAGACCGATTTTGTTGCCAAGACGGAAGATTTTCAGAATCTTGGCAAAGAAATTTCCATGCAGATTGCAGCGACATCGCCTATGGTTGTGGGAATTGAAAATATCCTCGCCGATGAATTGTCAAAAGAAAAAGAGGTGCTGAGAGCACAAGCGTTGAAGGAAGGTAAACCCGAAAAAATCATTGACAAAATAATAACCGGCCGTCTTGATAAATTTTATGAAAAAATTTGTCTTCTTGAACAACCGTATATCAGAGAAACATCCGGAAATAAGAAAGTAAAGGAACTTATAATTGATGCGGTTGCTAAACTCGGTGAAAATATTTCGGTAAAAAGATTTACAAGATTCAAGATAGGCGAAGAATAAATGTCGTTCGGGAATAAGTTTCTTTGAGACGCTCGTTAGAACTCGCTCTGCGATTTGCTCCTGGAACGAATAAGTCGCAAATCGAGGCTCTGCAGAAACTTTTCCCTCACTCCACGATGATGGTATGTATAAAAAAATCATTATAAAACTTTCAGGTGAAGCACTTGGTAATAACGGTGACGGGATTGATTTTTCGTCAGTTGATAAAATAATATCTGAAATAGTTCCCGTTTATAAAAAAGCCGTTTCTATTGGAATTGTGGTTGGCGGTGGCAATATCTGGCGTGGTAGTGTGAACGGTAAACTTATTGACAAAACGGCTGCGGATTACATAGGTATGACGGCAACACTTATTAATGGTATGGTTTTAAACGAGAGGTTCAAATCAAAAAATATTCCGGCAAAAGTGTTTTCTTCTTTTGGTGTGGGTAATTTTTTACAGCAGTTCACACTTGAAAAAATAGATAATGCTTGGAAAAATAAAAACATCGTTATTATGGTTGGAGGCACCGGACGTCCCCATTTTACTACCGATACCGCTTCCGCAATTTTCGCCGTAGAGTCAAAAGCAGAATTGATATTAAAAGCAACTAATGTTGACGGTTTATATGATGACGACCCTAAAAAAAATCCAAATGCCAAACTTATCAAAGAAATTTCATATGATGATGCGATAAAAAAAAATCTGAAAGTAATGGACATAGAAGCATTTTCATTATGCCGTAAGCATAAAATTGAAATCATAGTTTTCAATTTTAATAAAAGTGGGAATATGTTAAAAGCGGTCTTTGGAAAAAATGTTGGTTCAGTTATTCATCTATAAGTGGTAAGGATTAAGTGGTAAGGATTAAGTGATAAGGATTAAGTTTTTTGACACTGCCCGCTTAATCCTTACAACTTACAACTTAGTCCTGAATGGAGATTTTCTATGCCAAAACAGATTTTAGTTGAAACGGAAGAAAAAATGAAAAAGACATTAGAACATCTTAAATCGGAATTTTTGATGCTTAAAACCGGCCGTGCGACTCCTGCGATTTTGGACACGGTAAAAGTGAGATATTATGATTCAGACCTGCCGGTAAATCAGGTAGCGGGTATTTCAATCCCGGAGCCGCGGCTGATTGTGCTAACACCGTGGGATAAAGGTGTCTTACAAGAACTTGAAAAAGCGATATTAAAAGCGGGTATCGGAATTACACCTCAAAATGACGGTAAGGTTATACGGCTTCCTATTCCGCAACTTACTGAGGAACGCAGGAAAGATATTATTAAGACCGCAAAAAAAATGGCGGAAGACCACAAAATTGAATTAAGGAACGAGAGAAGAATTTCGCTGGAACTTGTAAAAAAAATCTTTGACGAAAAAAAAATCACTGAAGATGAAAAATTCAAATCGCAGGATGAAATGCAAAAACTTACAGAAAATTATATAAAAAAAATAGACGAAATACTGATACAGAAAGAAAAAGAGATAATGACGGTCTGAAGAAACGCGAATGAACGCGAATGAGAGAACATCGCGAATACACGCGAATAATTTGCGATAATTCGCGTTAGATTTGCGGGAATTCGCGTAAGAGCGAAGCGAATGAATATACCCAAACACATAGCGATAATAATGGACGGCAATGGCCGTTGGGCTAAAAAAAGGGGACTTCCTCGTCTCTATGGGCATCACGCTGGTATGAAAAGTGTGAGAGAAATTGTGATAGCAGCCAACGATATTGGGGTTGGGGTTTTGACATTGTATGCGTTTTCAACGGAAAACTGGAACAGACCAAAATCCGAGATAAAGGGTCTTTTCGGTCTTTTGAAGTTGTTTATTAAAAAAGAACTCGGGCGTTTGCACAAAAACAATGTTAAGGTTAACATAATAGGGCGTCTTTCTGAATTGCCGATTGACATTGTTAAATTAGTTGAAGAAGCAATGGAAAAAACATCAAAAAATACAGGTATGATACTGAATATTGCACTTAATTACGGAGGCAGACAGGAGATAGTTGATGCGGTTAACAAAATCATAACCGACGGTACCCATAAAAAAGTTGATGAAAAAATTTTTGAGAAATATCTTTATACGACGAACTTGCCATCTCCCGATTTGATAATAAGGACTTCCGGTGAGAGCCGTATTTCAAATTTCCTTTTGTGGCAGTCGGCATATTCTGAATTTTATATGACAAGTATTCTCTGGCCCGATTTCAAAAAGAAAAATCTAATAGAAGCAATAGATGAATATCAAAAAAGAAACAGACGATTTGGTGGGTGAACCATTCTGAAAAAATATGAACCGTGGAGACGCAGAGGGAGTCAGATAATAGAGATTATGAGATTATGAGATTAGGGGTTTTCCCTAATTTCCAAATTTCTCAATCTCTTAATCTCTGTCGTTAATATGTTTAACAGAATTTTTATTGCTTTGATTTTAATTCCGGTTGTTTTCGTTGCCGTATATCTCGGGTATATTCCGTTTCTTATTTTTATCTGCGGGATTTGTTTTTTATCTGCTTATGAATTTTGGTTATTAGTAGCGAAAATGGGATTTGTTCCTCGGAAAACCTTCGGAAATATATCCATACTTTTGATACTTAGTTCAATATTTTTCAACGGCTCCAAAATTGCTTCCGTTGTTTCTAACGATGCAACGGCACTTGTTTTTACACTTATGGTTTTACTTCTTTTTGTTTATGAAATAATTAGATATGACATTCGCACTGCAATACCGTCGTTGGCTATTACATTTCTTGGAATTATTTATCTTGGCTGGCTTCCCGGACATTTTTTGCTGATAAGGGATTTCCGTCCCGACGGTTTTAAATTTACCGTACTTCTTCTTGTAACCGTCTGGATTGCTGATTCTGCTGCATACTTTTTTGGCTCGGTATATGGTTCTCGACAGCTTTCTGTAATCAGTCCAAAAAAATCTGTAGAAGGGGCAATCGCGTCCATTTTTGCGTCAGTAATTACCGTTTTTATTGCGAAATTATTTTTCATTGGTTTTTTAAAACCAGCAGATGTTTTTTCGCTTGGTATTTTAATAGGCATATCGGCACAGTTTGGTGATCTTGCTGAATCATTAATAAAACGCTCGGCAGGAGTAAAGGACTCGTCCACAATGCTTAAAAACCATGGTGGTATTTTGGACAAACTTGACAGTTTTATTTTTGCCGCTCCAGTTTTTTACTACTACATAAAATTTTTTATTTTATAGTATCGAAATTTCAATAATCTAATAGTAGTAGCCGACGCTTAAGCGTCGGCTACAGTATCGTGATGCATTAGCATAGCCTATCTTGATGTACCGGAAACTGACGTGCCAAGAAGTGAACGGTCTTCAGACCGTTCAACAGAGATGACAGGGTCTAAAGATCCTGTCCTACTTGTCTGAATCAAGTTCCGAGTGTAGCGAGGACTATCTTGTAAATGAAAAAAATTTCAGTTCTCGGTTCAACCGGTTCCATTGGCACATCTGCACTTGATGTTATAACTCACCTGAATAATTTCAAAGTTATAGGGTTATCCGCAAATAAGAACAAGTTGCTTTTGAAAGAACAATCAGAAAAATTCAAACCGGGAATTATTGCTATCGGGAGTTCCGGTTTAAAAAACATTTCGCTAATTTCCAAAGCAGACATTGTTTTGATTGCTGTTGTAGGTGCCGCAGGGCTTATACCTCTTATAAACGCAATAAAATTAAAAAAAAAAATTGCACTTGCAAATAAAGAAGCACTTGTTATTGCAGGTGCTTTGATAACAGAACTTCTCAAAAAATATTCTACCGAAATAATTCCTGTTGACAGCGAACATTCCGCAATTTTTCAATGTATTGACGGTAAAAACAAAGAAGAGATTTCCAAAATAATTTTGACTGCCTCAGGTGGGCCATTCAGAAATTACTCAAAAAAAGATTTGTCAAAAGTCAAAGTGGAAGATGTCTTAAAACACCCTACATGGAAGATGGGTAGGAAAATCACCGTCGATTCCGCAACAATGATAAACAAGGGTTTTGAAGTAATAGAGGCACACTATCTTTTTGGAATTCCATATGAAAAAATAGAAGTTGTAATTCATCCACAGTCAATAGTTCACAGTGCTGTTGAGTTTGTGGACGGTTCAATTATAGCACAGATTGGCAAAACGGATATGCGGCTTCCGATACAGTATGCGTTAACCTATCCGGAAAGAAAGGTATCAACGGTTAAAAAACTTGATCTGGCTGACATTGGCAAATTAGAATTTTTCAGATTTTCTGCTGGCAATTTCCCATGTTTTGAACTTGCACTTTCTGCTGCAAAAATTGCCGGAACAATGCCCGCGGTTCTTAATGCTGCCAACGAAGTTGCAGTCAAAAAATTTCTTGAATGTAAAATACAATTTTTACAGATTCCCAAACTTATAGAAAAAGCAATGAAGAATCACAGAGTGATAAAAAACCCTAATTTGGAAGATATATTAGATGTTGATTGTGAAACAAGAAAATTTGTTGAGAATATGTAAAGACAATTAAAAGTCCTGATTCAGGCAGATGTCATTGCGAGTCCCGTCCCGCTTTAGCGGGATCGGGACGAAGCAATCTCGTTTGCATCAGTTTGTTATCAGTTTTCATCGTTGTTAAAGGGAGGCAAAATGACAATTCTTTTGGGCATATTGGCAGTTGCGTTAATGTTTGGTTTTGTGGTAATGATTCACGAGTTTGGCCATTTTATAATTGCCAAAAAAATGAAAGTAAAGGTTTTGGATTTTTCGTTTGGTTTTGGTCCCGAGATTTTTGGATGGACGAAAAGCGAAACGAGATATTCAGTCAGGTGCATACCCTTTGGTGGATTTGTAAAAATGGCTGGTGACGAAATAAATGAGATTGGTGGTGCACCAGACGAATTTTTTTCAAAAAAATGGTATGAACGGATTGCCATTGTTTCCGCCGGTGCGATAATGAATTATATTTCTGCGTTTATTATTTTTTTATTTATCATTTCTGTTTGGGGATTACAATATCAGCGACCAGTTATAAAATTGGTAGAAAAAAACTCACCTGCTTTTATTGCTGGTTTGGTATCAGGCGATGAAATAGTTGCTATCAGCGGTAATAAACTTGAGGATGCACGATTTGTTTCAAAAATGGTGAAAGAATCGTTAGATAAAGAAATGGTTTTTTCTATAAAAAGAAATGCTGCACATAAAATTTTTGATGTAAAAATCACACCTAAATATGACGAAAAAATAAAAACATCTCGTATTGGGATTGTGTATGATATGTCTTCGGAACCGATTATTGTAAAAGTAGGGTTTGTAAAAGCAATCAAAGAATCATTCAACCAAATAATTTTCTGGACGGTTACGCCGCTTAAATATCTTTATATGAAATTGACGCTATGGGAGGCACCGGCCGAGGTTTCTGGACCAATCGGAATTATGCAAGCGGCTTACTTTGCGGCGAAACTTGGTCCTAAAGTATTTCTTAATTTTATAGCGATTGTTTCGGTTGCACTCGGAATGTTCAATCTTCTGCCTATTCCCATTGTTGACGGCGGGCATATTATGTTTTATTTGTTTGAAGGAGTTTCAAGAAAAAAATTGAATAAAAAAATTATGCAGTTTGCAACTTCCGTCGGATTTTCACTTTTAATAGCACTGGCACTTTATGCAACATATCAGGATATTTTGAGAACAAAAAGCGGTTTTTGGAAAAAAGTGGAGCAGGTAAAATAAATTATGAAATCTTTAACTGAACATTTGTGGTTTAATACAAAAAATAAAGTTGAGTTTGTGAATATTACCGATGAGGTTGAGGCGTTGGTCAGAAAAAGCGGTATAAAAGAAGGTCTTTGCCTTGTCAATGCGATGCATATAACATCAAGTGTTTTTATCAACGATGAAGAAGAAGGACTGAAAACGGACTTTAAGGAATGGCTTGAAAAACTTGTTCCTTATTCACCTGAAAAATACAAACATAATTTGACGGGTGAAGATAATGCATATGCGCATTTAAGAAGAACTATTATGGGTAGAGAAGTTGTTGCCGCAATAACAAACGGAAAGTTGGATTTTGGCCCGTGGGAGCAGATTTTTTACGGCGAGTTTGACGGTCAAAGAAAAAAGCGTGTGCTTGTAAAAATAATCGGCGAATAGTGCCACTATAACTCAATTAGATAGAGCGATTGCGGAGTTTATCTCGCACAAATATATGCGACCATAGCTCAATTGGATAGAGCGATTGCCTTCGAAGCAAAAGGTTGCAGGTTCGAGTCCTGCTGGGCGCAAAATTGACTGTTGATATTGTTAAAATTGCAGACGCATTGGGCGTTTCGATAGATGTTTTAATGAAGTAAATATGAGAACAAAATCTTTAAACAAAAACTTACACAAGGCGAGCCAAGCAAAAAAAGACGAGTTTTATACTCAGCTTGTTGATATTGAAAAAGAACTCAAGCACTATAAAGATCAATTTCGTGGTAAGGTTGTTTATTGTAATTGCGACGATCCGTTTGAGAGCAATTTTTTTAAATACTTCGCGGCAAATTTTAACGCGCTTGGATTAAAGAAGCTCGTCACTACGAGTTATGTAAAATCGCCGATTGTCGGCGGTCAGTTGCCACTATTTGAGGTAGAAGGATTAAAACCATCGGGAAAAGAGCCGTTCAAAATTGAAATTAAAGAAGTGCCAGATACTGACAAAGATGGCGCGATAGGCCTTGATGATGTGGAGTATTTGCTGAAACACGATAAAAACATCGCAACCCCACTAAAAGGCAACGGGGATTTTCGAAGCGATGAGTGTATAGAACTACTAAAGCAAGCCGATATAGTTGTAACTAATCCTCCATTTTCATTGTTTCGCGAATATGTGGCACAGCTTGTAAAATATGAGAAAAAGTTTTTGATACTGGGTCAGCAGGGAGCTATTATTTATAAAGAGTTTATTCCTTTAATAAAAGAAAATAAAGTTTGGCTTGGTTATGA
>JAZDKR010000009.1:0-20978 GCA_043802785.1 Elusimicrobiota bacterium | reverse complement strand
TTTTGGGCGCCGTTGATTTGTAGTTGCCTGATTTATCAGGCGGTTTTGTTTGCTCAATAAATTGAGCAACTACATTTTTGGGCGCCGTTGATTTGTAGTTGCCTGATTTATCAGGCGGTTTTGTTTGCTCAATAAATTGAGCAACTACATTTTTGGGCGCCGTTGATTTGTAGTTGCCTGATTTATCAGGCGATTGGATAATTAAGTGATATGGTTTTTTCATATTTCTAATTTTTACACCACGCGAATTATTCGCGAATATTCGCGTTACATTCGCGTTTATTCGCGTGCATTACCTCCACGGGTACCATTTTCTTTCTTCGGTTTTGGATTCAGCCGTGTCTGATTTGCCTGCCCTCGCAGACGGGCCCAAATTTGATTTTATCCGTATATTAAACCAAAACTCGTGAAAATTCTTTTCGCCGGTTGACAACGGTACCCTGTCAAGATATGAAAAATTTGCTTCCCAGCAATGTAAATCGCGATGAACATTCACAGACCGCTCATAATATCTGTAACTCTTGAAATTATTTCCGTAATCGGCAAAATCGTAATTAAAAGACGACTGCATTTTATACGCAATCTGCCAGTTTGCCGTCGGTCTTAAGCCCACTTCTCCGGTAAATGTCAGTCGGTTTGGCGTAAGCCGTTCATATGAAATACCATTTTTCAAATAAGCTGTTTCTTTGCTTTTATCAAAACGATCGGGACCGAATCGCAATTCGGAATTTAACTGGGCATAGTTCGGTTTTTCACAAGAAACACTGTAATCGTTTTTGTAGTAGATGTTCCAGAACTTGCACGGGTCGTAGTCAATTTCAGAAGTTATACCGTCAAACCGCTCGGCGAAATTTATGATTTTTTCGCCAAGTGTCCGACGAATATCAAGCCCTGTCCACACCCGAACCGTCAGGTTATCAAGATAAACCGAGTGCGTTGTTCTTAATTTATCCGTTATAACGCCGCGGTAGTCATCGTGCATTTTATCCGGCTCCTGCTCAAAATAATAGCCGAACTGGTGGTTGAGAAAATAAAAAGAACGGCTGTAAAAATTGAGATCGGTATTGTATGTCCATCGGTAAACATCCGTCTTGTCGTCCCTGTCAAGAATGTCCTGCCAGTATGTTTTTATACCCGCCGCGGATGTAAGGGTTATTTTTCTCGTAATTCTGTATGGACTTGTAAGTTTTACTGAACTGTCGGCGTTTGTTCTGTAAAAATCTTCAGACCGAAGGTATGTTTTTTCACCATTAGCCGAAAATTCGTAGTAAAGCGGAAGTTTCTTTATCTTTATCTGATTTGTCCTGTATGATACCGACGGAATCGTCATTTTATCCAACAAATATTTATTGTCGGTGCTATTGAAAATATCGTACCGAGAAAATAAAATTCTCGCAGTTGAAACGGGTGTGTTCCTCGTAAAGGCAACCGATGAATTGACATCACGGTAAATTCTTATCCAATCGCGCGTGTAAAAATTATTGAAGGACTCGTCACTGGCGAAATTTGAGTTGACCTGCGCCGACCATTCATCCGTAATATTTTGCAAATGATAGATACGAGCATTCCATCTCTCTTTTTGTGTATCATGCTCTCTTATACGATAACCATATATTGTGCCCTGCATTTTATTGTTCACATTATAAATCTCTTCCAATCCATAACCCCAACCCTTGTACGAATAATAATCTAAATAAAGTTTGCTAAAAAACTGCTTCGCAATCGAGGAAAAACGATAACCGATAAAACCTTCCGTAAAATAGTCATTACTTTGATTGTAACCGTGCTTGAAATCAATTTTCAGTTTTTTTTCACGAAGCGATTTGTAATAATACGGAAGGACAGCCAATGGAATATCATCAAGATAAAAAACTACATTTTCTGCGGTCATTTCTTTTTCTAAAATCAGGTGAATCTTTTTTGCGTAATAATGATAGTGTGCCCGACTGCATTCCGTCGAGCAGGTCGTGAAAAAAACCTCATCAAGATACATCTCTTTTTTTGCATTATCCATTTGGGCAGTGTCACAATTCAACGAAATATCGCCTGTTTTTAATTGGACATTGCCGGAAAAAACGGCATTGCTGTTCAATTTATTATGACTGCTATAGCAGACATCCATTTTGTCGGATGTAATATTGACTTCCTGTGAGGAATAAAGGACAGTGGTAAGTCCCGATAAAATCAGGATAAATTCCAAGTGTAAAGTGTAAAGTAGTAAGGCAACAGGCGTAGTACGGTGATATGGAAATAAGTTGACAAGGGAACAAGGAAACAAGCCGAGTAGGTTCGCCTTCGGCGAAGAAAAACTTGTCAACTTGTCAACTTGTTCTCTTCTTTCCTTGTTTATTTGAAGTTTTATTCTTTTCCGTGTCAACATATCAGCATACGCCTTTAAAATTGGACCTGTCCCTTTTTTATTTTGCTAACAATGCTGCTCCGATTACTCCGAGATTTTCGTGATTTTTGGACTTTATTATTTTTACATGTTCAAATGAAGTTTTGAATGTCCGTTTTTTAAGTTCATCAAAAAATCTTTTTTCAACCAAATCCCAGTTGTTTGAAACACCGCCTGCAAATGTTATCATATCCGGATTAAAGATGTTGATTAAACTACCGACACCTGCTGCAAGATATTCGGAAAATTTTTTATAAACTTCTAATGCCCTGTTATCACCTTTTCTTGCCATCTGAGCAATTATCTTAACCGTTATGTTTTTGTTTTTTAGTCCACTGTTAGTTGCCATGTCAATTATACCTTTCGTTCCTATGTATGCTTCAAGGCATCCACAATTTCCACAGTTACATTTTGGACCATCAGGATTTATGGTAATATGCCCTATTTCTCCGGCGGTACCTGTTGAGCCCCTGTAAAGTTTGCCGTCAATTATTATTCCGCCGCCTATACCGGTGCCGAGTGTAACGGTGATAAAGTTTTTGTGTTTTTCTTCTCCGTCTATTACAAACGAGCCGTAAGCAGCGCAGTTAGCATCATTTTCAACAACTGTCGGAATATTTAATTTCTTTTCAAAGTATTTTTTTAACGGAACATTTGTCCATTTTGGAAGATTAGGAGAGTATCTTAAAACACCGTCCTTATTGTTCACATCCCCAGCAATACTAATGCCGACGGCAGAAATATCCCCGCCAAATTTTTTTATTTCGGTAATTATTTTTTCCGAAACTTCTTTGGAATTACCGTCAGCAGTCGGAAACCGAACGCTTTTCTTAAAAACCCCATTTTCATCAACCAAAGCAATAAGAACTTTTGTTCCGCCAATATCAACCCCAATTAAATTCATAAACAAAATCCCCCCCTATCCCCTACCACCTACCCGATTTCATTGCCTCTGCCACCGTGTAGACCGAACCCGTTATACAAAAATTTTCTTTTTTGCTACTTGCCGACTTAACAGCACTTCGGACACTGTCAAAAACAAATATATTTTTTTGAGGAATGTATTTTGCAAATTCTTTTTTCACGATTTCTGGATTTAACGCTCTTTCGTTTTTCGGTGCGGAAATAAAGACATTAATAACCAACGGTGAAATTATTTTTATCATTTTTTTATAGTCCTTGTCTTTCAGAACTCCGAACACAAAATTTACCCAGCCCTTCCTAAAGGTCTTTTCAGGAAGGGCTGGGTTTATTTTCTTCCCGAAATATTTTTTGATTGAATTTTTCAGTGATATTACACCCGACGGGTTGTGTGCTACATCCAAAATAATCTTGCTTCTTGCTCCTTGCTTCTTGCTTCTTATTATCTCAAATCTTGCGGGCCAAACAGTATTTTGTAAGCCGTCAATAATATGTTTTTCTGGTATTCCCAAAAATCTGCAAGTTTCGGCTGCTAAATTAGCATTTTGTTTCTGGTGTTCGCCAAACAGTCGTAATTTTACGGGGTAGTGTAGCCCTTTGTGCCTGCCTGCCGACAGGCAGGGGCGTAATCTACGGGGACAAGCCACTACACTACAAAGTTGCTGATTCACCGGCTTTATAACTCTTGCGTTTTTTATTTTTGCGATTTTTTTTATTGTTTGCAATGCAATCCCGGATGTACCCGTTACAACAAAACCGTTATTTTTTATAATTCCTGCTTTTTCTTTTGCGATTTTTGAGATGGTATTCCCGAGATACTTAGTATGCTCCAACGATATATTTGTGATGACAGAAACCAACGGATTTTTTATAACATTTGTTGCATCTAACCGCCCGCCCAAACCAACCTCAATCACCGCAAAATCAACTCGTTCTCTCTCAAAATACCAGAAAGCCATCGCTGTCAAAAGTTCGAAGTAAGTCAGTGGACAGGGGATAGGGGATGGGGAATAGTTAGAAACAAAATTAGCAAAAACACTTTTGGGAATATACTCTCTGTTTATTTGTATCCGTTCTCGGATGTCCAAAAGATGAGGCGATGTATAAAGCCCGACCTTATAGCCCGCTTTTTGTAAAACTGTTGAAATATAGGCACAGACGGAGCCCTTGCCGTTTGTTCCGGCAACATGTATGGTTTTAATGTTATCCTGCGGATTGCCAAGTTTCTCCAAAAAATTTATGATACGAGTTAAGTCAAAATCGTAAGAGAACTCTCCAAGATTTTCAACAAAAGCAACTGCTTGTAAATAATTCATAGTGTGTCTGCAAGAATGTATCTACATCATTTTGTAGTTGCCTGATTTATCAGGCACAACGGCGCCCAATAAATTGGGCAACTGCAATTCATACCAACAACTCAATGACCTTTGAAATCGTGCTTTTCAGTTCTTTTCTTTCACAAATCATATCAATCTGACCGTGCGACAAAAGAAATTCCGACAATTGGAACCCGTCGGGAAGTGTTTGCCTGATTGTCTGCTCAATAACACGGGGACCCGCAAAACCGATAAGTGCTTTTGGCTCGGCGATAATTACATCCCCCAACATTGCAAAAGAAGCTGCAACGCCACCCATTACAGGATGGACTAAAACGGAAATAAACGGAAGTTTACTTTCGGAAAGTTTTGCAAGTGCAGCAGATGTTTTTGCCATCTGCATCAAGGAAAATATCCCCTCCTGCATTCTTGCACCACCGGAAGATGAAACAATTACGAGCGGTAATTTTTTTTCAATTGCTGTTTCAATCGCACAAACTATTTTTTCACCGACGACACTTCCCATACTACCACCCATAAACGAAAAATCCATAACAGACATCACAAGATGTCTGCCGTCTATTTTACCAAAACCTGTAACAACCGCATCATTAAGTTTTGTTTTGCTTTTAGCATATTTTATTTTTGAAGAATATTTTTGAGTATCCTTAAACGATAGCGGGTCGGCTGTCTGTAAGTCACCTGATATTTCATCAAAACTGTTCTCATCCAAAATCTGTTTTATTCGCTCTTTGGATGTAAGGCGAAAATAATAACCGCATTTCGGACAGACAGAAAAATTTTCTTCAAGCCCTTTATTGTAAATTATGTTATGACAACCGTCACATTTTTTCCAAAGACCATCCGGAACTGACACTTTGCCACATGGCACTTCTACTGGCATAAAAACCCCCCAATTAACGACAGAATTAGGAATTAAATTGTAGTTGCCCGATTCATCGGGCTCCGTTAAGTTTTTGCCTGATAAATCAGGCAACTACATAGACCTTTTATAAAATTTTTTACGGATTTTTTTTTGCGTATCAAATCAATTATAGCGCTTCCGACGATAAAACCATCACAATAATTTTTTAATTTTTTTATGTGTTCCGGTTTAGATATTCCAAAACCAACCAATAACGGTTTTTTTGTTTCTTTACGCATCATTGTTAAATATGGAATTAAATCATCGGACACATCTTTTCTTGCACCGGTTATGCCCGTAACCGCCGTTACATACACAAATCCGGTTGATGATTCAGCAATTTTTCTTGCACGGTTTTTTTCGGTTGTAAGCGCAACAATCGGAATGAAAGCGATATTATAAATTTTTGCCAATTTTTTTATTTCTCTGCTCTCCTGGATTATTACACCATTTGCATCTATACACCCACGAGGGGCTACACTACAAACATTTGGTAAATCTGGGATTATTACACCGTCTATGCCTGATTTTTCTGCCTTCCGAAAAAAACTTTCTAAACCAAAATTATATATCGGGTTTAAGTATCCCATCAGGACAATCGGGATATTTGTTGTTTTTCTGATATGCTCTACGATTGAAAATATTTTTTTGAGATTTACCCCGCTCTTCCTTAAGAGCATTTTAGGAAGGGCGGGGTTTATATTTTTCTCTCCGATGGAGTCCATTTGGACAAGTGCTTTTTGAGACGAGTATTGAATCGTCGGACCGTCGGCAATTGGGTCGGAAAACGGAATTCCCAATTCAATAATGTTCACATATTCCGCAATTTCAACAATCAATTTCTCAGTTGTTTTTATATCCGGATAACCAGCCGTTAAAAAAGCAACAAGTGCTTTTTTGTTTTTTCTCTTTAATTCTGTTAGTAGTTTTTCAATTTTTGTCATATTTGTTGTAGTACGAACTTTGTAATCGTCTCATTTATAAGGCGCCTGATAAATCAGGCAACTACAAAACACCATTTCCCAACCTTCACGATTTACGGCCCTTCTCACCTAACAACCGCTATCTGTCTGTGCTTATTTATTCCGGATCCTTCAACATGAACTATGTGGACCCCTAACGGGTTAATCTTAAATCTTAAATCTCATCTAACTTTCTAACTTGCCACGTTGATATCTTTGTCACCACGACCTGAAAGACAAAGAATTACAAGTTTGTTTTTCGGTATTTTTCTTAGATAAGCGATTGCATGCGCCGATTCCAATGCGGGAATAATTCCTTCTGTTTCGGACAGCAACTTAAATCCGTCAAGTGCCTCTTTATCGGTAACCGAAACATATCTTGCCCTGCCCGTTTGTTTATAAAATGAGTGCTCCGGCCCGACACCGGGATAATCCAACCCGGCAGAAATAGAATGTGTTGGCAAAATCTGGCCGTTTTCATCTTGCAAAATAAATGTCTTTGTTCCGTGAAGAACTCCGATTTTTCCACATTCTAACGATGCCGAGTGTTTCCCCGACGATAAACCCAACCCGCCCGCTTCAACCCCGATGAATTTTACACTTTTATCGTTGTAAAACGGATGAAAAAGTCCGATTGAGTTGCTTCCTCCTCCGACGCAGGCAACAAGTTCATCCGGAAGTTTTTTCTCAACTTCAAGAATTTGTTTTTTTGCTTCCCTGCCAATTACCGACTGAAAATCGCGAACGATCATCGGATATGGATGTGGCCCAACACAGGAGCCAAGAAGATAATATGTCGTTCTGACATTCGTCACCCAATCCCTAATTGCCTCGTTTATGGCATCCTTGAGTGTTCTACTACCCGAATGAACTGGGATAACATTTGCTCCCAAAAGTTTCATTCTGAAAACATTTAACGACTGCCTTTTCATATCCTCATCGCCCATATAGACATCGCATTTGAGCCCAAAAAGTGCCGAGCATGTGGCAGTTGCAACGCCGTGCTGTCCAGCGCCTGTCTCAGCGATAATTCTGGTTTTTCCCATTTTTTTGGCAAGAATAACCTGACCGAGTGCGTTGTTAATTTTGTGCGAGCCGGTATGACACAAATCCTCTCGTTTAAGATAAATTTTTGATGAGAATTTTTCTGAAAGATTTTTTGCGAAGTAAAGCGGTGTTGGTCTGCCTGCGTAATTTTTGAGATAGAAAGAGAGTTCCCGCTTGAAATTTTTGTCTGATTTTGCTTTTTTGTAAAAATTTTCAAGTTTAAAAATCGCCGACATCAATGTTTCGGGAACAAACCTTCCACCAAACTGTCCGTAATAACCGTTTTTATCAGGTAACATATGTGCTCTATTATGATATTGTTGAAAAACCCCTGTTTGTCATTCCCGAATGTCGCTATCGGGAATCTATATCCGTCGGAGTATGGATTCCTGCTTTTGCAGGAATGACATTAAAAATGACTTTTTCAACTGTATCATTATACAAGAAAAACAAAAAAATGCAATAAAAAAATGGCTATCCAAAGACAACCATTTCAAGAAAACTGAATAGCCACGAATTACACGAAAAACTAATTTCTTTTCTTTTTAATTCGTGAAATTCGTGGCAGATGTTTTATACTTTCATATGCTTCGAGAAAATCCCTATTAACAGATCGCACCTACGGTGCTTCAATTCATCATTCATAATTTACTTTACTTCCTGCTTAGGACTTCGTAGACCTTAATTTTTTTCTCTCTGCCTTTTACTTCAAAAGATGGAAGTTCCCGTGCAACAATTACCTCACTAACCTCTTTATATGTATCTTCACCAATTAAAATTTGTGTGCCAAACTGCTTGTTCAATGCCTCAATCCGTGAGGTTAAATTAACGGTATCGCCGATGACAGTATATTCCATCCTAACCTCGCTGCCTATATTCCCTGCCACGAGTTCTCCTGTATTGACTCCAATCCCAATACTTATTTCTTCCTTGCCGTTCATTTTTCTTTTTGCATTAAAAATTTTTAATTTCTGCTGCATCTCAATTGCAGCGAAGACCGCTCTTTTCGCATCGTCAGAATGAGAAATAGGTGTACCGAATACTGCGAGAATTTCGTCGCCAATAAACTTATCTACTGTGCCTTCATACTTTATAATAACCGAAACCATTTCAGCAAAATATTCATTAAGGAATTCTACAACATCTTCAGGTGGAAGTTCTTCACTTAAAGAGGTGGAATCCCTAATATCGCTGAATAAAACAGTTGCTCTTTTTCTTTCTCCGCCAAGTTTTAGCCGACCATTTAATATCGCTTTGGCAACCGGTTTTGAAACATACCTACCAAATGTATCTCTGATAAAATCCCTGTCTTTCAAGCCCTTAATCATCTCGTTAAATGTACGCCCCAACTCACCAAGTTCATCGTTTCTTCTTATTACAATTTTTTGGTCCAAGTCACCATCGCCAATTCTTCTCGCCGCAGTTGCCATGATGTTTATCGGTTTAACCATTATTGTAACTGCAATTATTGTTGCGAGAATAGAAACGAACAGCACACCGATAGTAATCAAAATAATTTTGTTCCTCATTTTTGATAAGGCAGCCATTACTGATTGCTGAGAAAAACCTACTCGTACTGCTCCGATATTCTTTCCACCCCTCTCTTCCTCTCTCCTCTCTGCCCCATCTCTCTGCCTCTCTTCGCCAACCGTAATCGGAACATTTATTTCATAAAACCCTTTTTCCTCAACAACGAGTGTCCTGTTGATAACCCCGTGTATCTTTCCGCCAATTTTACTTTTATCACTATGGGACAGTATAACACCTTTATCATCCAAAACCATTGCATTAAGAATCGCTTTTTCTTTTGCAATCTCACGAACAGCAAAATAAAGTTTGAATGTATCTGTTTTCGGAAAAAGTGATTCTCTGACATCCCTTGCAAAAAACTCCGCTCTTATTTGCATCTCTTTGATAAAATAATCCTTTGTTTGGTTCAGAATAAGCGACGCCATCGTTGGCATAATAATAAGTATTATTATAGAGACAATTCCGCTGAACTTAACAGCAACTTTAGAAACTTTTTTCATATTAAAAGACAGAGATTAGGAAATTAAGAGATTAAGAGATTAGGGAAAGGCGGAAACTATAATATTGGGAGATTTGGTTTTACCCTAATATCTTAATCTCCATTTACCTAATCTCTGGTGTTACCAATCTCTCAATCTCTGCCCCTACCGCAGCACATCTAATACACTTTCAACTCGAGCCATAAGTTTACCCGCATTCTCATTGGCAGGGTCCAATTTCAGGATTTCTCCAAGAATTTTTTTTGCCCGATCATATTGACCGTTCATATAATAATCAGCCGAAATATAATACAGTTGCTCAATCTTTTTTGTATCAACTTTTTTCTTCTCACCCAATATGGAAGAGGCCTTTTGAACATTAGAAGTTTTTTCTTCTATAATGACAATCTGTTCTTTCGCGGTTGCAATTTTTTGTTTAACACTCTGATTGTTCGGCTCAATCTTAAAAATCTTTTCCCAATTTTCAATCGCTTCTTTGTACTTTTTCTGATAAAAAAGAGCATTCCCGCGTCTTAATAACCGCTCAACCACTTCTTCCCGTTTATCTATTATTTCTTTTTTATGCTGTTCTTTTTGCGTCTCACTTAACACCGTAGTGATTTTTTGAATATATTCCTTTGCCTGCTGATGACTCGGCTCTAATTCAAGAACTATTATCCATTCATCAAGAGAGTTTAACAGGTCGCCGTTACGATATAAATCATCTGCTTTTTCAACGGATTGCTGAATGATTTGTCCCTTATTTATTATATCCGATTTTTGCGTTGCCTCTTTAATTTTATTTTTTATTTCCGCATTACCCGGTTGCCATACTAAAGCATTATCAAATTCCGGTATCGCGAGCCCATAGTCGCCTTTTTTGTAATACTCAAGCCCTTTTTTATAAAAACTTTTAGCAATTTTTTTTACTTCCTTCTTGGTAAAATTAACTATTCGCTTCATTTTCTCTCTTTCTTTCTTTACCGACTGAATAACTTTCTTTCTCTCCTGTTCTTCTTTTTTTATTTTTTGTCTCTTAATTTCTATTATGCTGTTATTAATTTTTGTGATTAAAGCAATCGCTTTTTCATTCCTTGGATTTTCCTCAAGTAATTCAATAAGATATTCCGTTGCAGTTTCGTAGTCCTTTGATTGATATGCTTTCATGGCAGTCGAAAATTTGTCCACTTTTTTTTGCAGTTGAACGGTTATTTTGTTTAATAGAACCTGCGCCTCTTTATTTTTGGGATTAATACTTAACGCCTCAACAAAGTTATCAATAGCCGTCTGATAATTTCCCTCTTTAAGATATTTCTTTCCGTCATCAATATTTTTTTGTTCGGCTGGTATCGCTGAAAAAAGAGATGAGGTGAGAAATAGAGTGAGCAAACCCTTACCAAAAAGTTTTTTCATGAAATCTCCGTCTTCTGTTTGTCATTGCCACGAGTCCCAATGTCCATCGTGGCTCGTGGCTTGCCCCTGAACCAAGTAGGTTCGCCGCAGGCAAAATAAATGTTTTTTTGTTTTCCTAAGTGAACCAAGTCAACTCCGTCCCCCTGATTCCTCCTGATTTTCCGGACTTATTTTAAAACCCATGCTCCATTCTCATAAAAATTAAACTGATTAGTTGTAGTGTTATAGATAATCATGCCATTGACTGCAGACAAGCCATCCCTTTGGGTCGCCGTCATCCTTGGAACAATGAATGCCCCTGTGGTAGAGGCAACATCCAATGCCCCAAGCGGATCCGTTGTCCCAATGCCAACACTACCGTCACTCGCAATTCTGACCCTCTCATTTCCAGCCGTTGAAAAGTTAAGGGTATCGGCACCAGACCTCCACAAACCAGTGTTCGTATCAGTCGTAAAGGTTAAAGATGGTGTCGTAGCTCCTCCATTTGGAAAGAGTGCATATCCTGAAGAATTGACACCAAACAAATCGTTCCTTCGGAACTAAAATTTTACAAGCCCCGTAGGGGCGACCTGTTTGTAGCATTATCAATAAAAATATTTTTTAGCTCCATCGGAGCGACCTGTTTTATTCTATCCATTCAAACAAATATTTTTCATCGTATTCAATTTCAAATTTCTTTAAGAAGTCAATATATTCTTCTTTGAAAGTTTTTTTCTTATGATGCTCTTCTTGATCTAAAATGTATTTGATTACATTATCGATTTGGCTTCTTGAATAAGAGAATGCCCCAAATCCTTCCTGCCAATTGAATTTTCCTTTTACTATATGATTATCGTTGATAAATTTGGAAGAACCTGCCTTGATGTCTCTGACTAAATCGGAAATTGCAATTGACGGTTTTAATCCCACTAAAAGATGTGTATGATCGGACATACAGAAAATTGACAACATTTTTTGTTCACGGTTTTGAACAATACCTGTTATATATTTATGTAACTCTTCCCTGTTTTGACTTGGAATCAGATTTTGTCTGTCTTTCACTGCAAAAACAATTTGAATATAAATTTGTGAATATGTGTTTGGCATTTTTACAATTTTTCCACAAGATACAAACAGGGCGCCCCGATGGGGCTATGTTTTAATTTTTAATTTGTAATTTTTAATTGCCCAATGCTACAAATAGGTCGCCCCGATGGGGCTAAAATCCATAATCTAAAATCTTCTATCTACAAACAGGTCGCCCCAATGGGGCTATGTTTTAATTTTTAATTCTCATTTTTTATTTCCACCAGCCACAAACGGTGGCGGTTATGGAGTTCCAAGTGTCGCTGTTGGTTGCCCTATAGTGAACTTTGTTACTACTATTACAAATAACAATTACATCAGCGTAAGTGGTTACGCCACTTACTAACACCGCAATTTGAGAAGCGCTGGTATCATTACCATCCTTTTTCTTAAATTGCAATTTTTCACCGGGTGTACTATTACAAATAGATACTTTTATCAATACGCTTTTCCCCGCCAACAACGCAGATATCGAAGTTAAATCCCACTCGTTCCAACTATCATCCGCAACCCAACCAGATGTTTTATCAATCGTGGACGGATTCCTATCATAGAAACTCGTTTGTAAATATGTTTGTTGTGCTGATGTATTTGTAAGTAATGTGCTTGTGGTTACTGTTGTAGCAAAATATTCATAATTATACCCACCAAGTTTGTCGCTATTACTTGCCTTCCAAGTCGGAGTATCTAAATTGATTTGGAAATAATCACTTGTTTTTGTTCCTAATTTTTCCGAATTATCCACAATTCCATTATCACCTATGTCATAAACCGTTTTTAACATATTACCAATTCCAACTGCTGTATTTGTAGTTAAATAATAACCGTAATTATATCCACCAAGTTTCATACTATCCGTTGCAGTTTCATTCTTAAACAAATATGTCGCTGTCGCCGTGGCTGTAGTTAAAAATACTGTTGCTACATTGGACTGATTCAAATCTGATACGATTATTTCGCCGTCTTTTATATCTCCCGTAGTTATTGTTGAATCAATGATATGGTATGAACCGATCGAATCGGCACCGAGTGTTCCGCCCGTATTATCAACACCATCAGAAAAATCTGTGGGAACATTTTTAAGTTTTGTCCAATCAATAGGATTACTTGCTGTATTTATTGTTCCAGTTGTTTCTGGGTCGCCTCTAAGTTTCGACATTGCAATTGATGCAGTAGGTGAAATATCTGCATCAGTTATCGTTGAATCTATGATTTGATATGAACCGACTGTATTCTGTGCTAAATTGCCGGCAACAGCGAGTTCCGTGGGGACATCCGTTAGTTTTGTCCAGGATACGCTGCTGATTTTCACATTACCGACCGCTCCGTCGTCTATGTTTTTCGCCTGCAAGGCATAAACCGATGAGGTAATTTCTTCCAGAGGGGTTAGTTTATTGCCCTCTATCGTCACTTCAATGTAATATGTCGCAGCACCCCAGTTAATCGCAGAAAATTGTGCGGGGTTATCCTCTCCAAGTGTGTGCGAAAATGCACCCTGTGAAACGGTTACCTGTTCATCCCCGCTGCTCCAATATTCTACACCATTTGAACCGATTATCCGAAACTTCATCGTCTTGGGACCGTTGACTAACACACCTTCCTTTTTCATTATTCCCTGGTATTTTATCTTGCTTGGTGTGGCGGAGAAAAGAGAGGTGGTAAGTGACAAGCAACAAGTGACAATCAACAAGCGACAAGTAACAAGGAAAACCAAAAATCGAGATTGCCACGAGTCCCGATGTCCATCGGGACTCTCGCAATGACGACCCAACAAACCAACGATACTTCTACACATACTACACATAAAAAACCTCCGAGTAGGCAAAGCTTCGCTTTGCGGCTACATCATAAAAAGTTCACTTGTTTTTCCATTAAAAAAGCAGACATAATGTCTGCTGTTTTAAGATTGCTTCGCTAACACTCGCAATGACAGATGGGTTTCTACTTGCCGTCTGTAACTGCCGTCCCCGGAAAATTTACCGACGGAGACATTGACAACGGAATTCAATTCAGTATTACATCTAGATATTGCCATATTAAATGGGATGCTCGGCTTCGCTTCGTAACGACAAGCGAAATGGGGTTGTCCCGCAAAATGCGGGAACAAAAAAAGTACATTTTTTATTCTGTTGCTATCATAACATTTTTTTCCGTTTTGTCAAGTATTTTTGTGTGTGTCAATTAAGAATTTTCTTATTTTATTCCTGCTTTTGTTTTCAAGCCATCAAGCCAGGCAGGAAGTTCTGCTTGTATTTTACTGTTTAATAATATCTTTTTTACCCGCTTTTTCATTTCGCTATCAAACTTTGCCTCTATTGCCTTTTTTTTCTCTTCAACTTTGACAATATGGAACCCGGCAGATGTTTTTATAACATTGCTTGTTTCACCTTCCTGCATATCAAATACAACCTTTTCTATGTCCGGCTGTAACGTTCCCTTTGCAAAAAATCCCAAATCGCCGCCCTTTTCTTTACTCGCAGTATCCTGCGATTTCACACTTGCCATTTTAGAAAAGTCCGCATTCGCTTTCAACGCCAAAAGAATCTCATTCGCTTCACTCTCGGCTAAAACGAAAATCTGTTTTATATGCACCTGCTCCGACTCTCCCAAAACCAATTTTTTTTCTTCAAAAAACTTTTTGATTTCATCATTGGTAACATTTATTTTTTTCTTCGCCGCAGGCGAACCTACTTGGTCAGAAGTTATCATCTTTTCAACAAGGATAGAACTTTCAATCATTCTCTTTACCACTAATGACAACTCACCCGTAACACCAAGTTCTTCAGCGCGCTTTTTCAACTCATCTGCACTTACTTTGACATTTTTTCTTTCCGCTTCTTTTGAAATAAGAATCTCATTGGCTAAACGGTTCAATGTCTCGTTTGCCTGTTGAGGATACGACTGTATCATAGCAATATACAAGTCGTCTTTTGTGATTTGCTCACCGTCAACAGTAACAAGAACATTTTCCGCACTGACAGCCAAGCCACCACAAAAACCCAATACCAACAAAATACCCAACAACCCTTTTAACATAACACCCTCCATTCCAAAAGTAGGCACGAACTCCGTTCGTGCAAATTGATGCACGATTAGAAATCGTGCCTACAAACAATGCATATGGCACGATTGAAAATCGTGCCTACATACTCACCATACTGGCTTCCAACAACCCAAATTATCTACCGCTGTTGTAGAAACATAAACCGTGTGGTCTGATGTTTGATAAATAAAAGTACCTTCTGAATATCCAGAAGCAGGTAATGTATCAACCGCACCTGCTATGTTGATAGATACTGTTGACGCTGTAGAAGTTGAAGTTTTTATCTCACCAATAACATCTAATTTCTTCACTGGACCTGACGTCCCGATACCCACATTCCCTTCAATTATTGCTCCGTTAGTTGGTGCTGATAACAGCGTATAACTTCCTCCGATACTTACACCACCATTGACGGTTAGTGGCGAACCTACAGTTGATGTGTTAATCCCGATTTTACCGTTCATCACAGTTATATTCCCATCCTGCACATTTAATTTTGCATTTGGTGAATTTGTGCCAACACCCAGATAACCCTCTATTATCATACCATTAGCGGGTGCGGCAATAGCAGTATACCCTGAGCCAATACTTGCTCCACCACTCACTGTAATCTTTGACGCGGGAGCAGCCGTCCCGATACCAACATTGCCGGCTGAGTCAATTTTTATTCCTTTTGCAGAATTACTCCACTGCCCTATAACAAGCGCACCTGTATCGATGGCTCCTCCTGTGAAGAAAATACCCATATCCCCAGCCGCAGACATTGGATTATATCCACCAGCCCCAAGATTGGGAACAATAAATAGATTGTCAGTAGTAGCAGATTCTCTAACACTAAACGCCGGAATGTTAAGCGTTCCTTCAATAACTTGTAGCTTTACCGCAGGCACCGTCGTCCCAATGCCGACATTGCCATCACATCTCACAACCATTGTAGAACCCGCAACCTGAAACACGGTTTGGGTGCCGCTCAACCCACCACCAATCACCACCATGCTTGAACGAACTACCACACCACCGTTAACATCAAGTTTTCTGTCGGGCGTTATCGTCCCGATACCTACATTGCCCGAGTTTATTATTGTGAGTTTATCAGTTGAACCTGTCCTCAAAATAACTCCACCATCGCCGTTGTTATCGACGTCACCAACTATGAGTGCATCATTATTGGTTGAAATGGTTTCCGCTGACCCTACTCCAGCAGAAATCATATAACTCCCATTGGGGAAATATATACCCTGTGTTTGGCCAGCAGTAGTTGAGATACGGATATCTCCATCCACAATATGCAATTTGCTTATAGGACTCGTTGTGCTGATACCAACGAAACCATTATCTAAAATTGAGATTGCTTGAGGTGTTCCTGTTGTTCCAATGTCTAACGGGAAGTTGTTACCGGTGCGAACGATAGAGCGAGTAGCAGCGGATCCATCTGCACGATACCCGATAACCACGATTGGATTGTTTGTTCCGGTCCCTCGCATGAAATTTGCAAGAAATTTTTCGCCAGATGTTACGCCAGCGTCCTTAACGACATCAAGAATTGTTCCGCTAACAATAGTTCCCGGACTTGTCGTCCCGATGCCGACATTGCCATTAGAACCACTTATGTAGAGATAACTTGTGCCACCATATCCCTTAAAATTATAGCCCGTAAATCCAGATTGTGTGCCTTCAAAATCTAGTAGTCCATCGGTCCCGTTCCTACCCATTTTGTAATAAACACTTGACCAACTGGTCAAACGCAACTGGTCGCTACTTGCTCCTAATATATCTAGTTTCGCACCAGGCGCTGTTGTCCCGATGCCTACATTGCCGGTATTTATCCAACTATTACCAGTCCCGCCCAACTGCACCTGTTGGACACTATATCCATTACCAATAACCAACCCGCCGGTACCAGCATACCAGTTCACATAAACGCTACCTGATGAACCAGTAAATGCATCTAAGTGCAGATTGGAAACGCCGGAGTCGGCTGGTTGAATACCCGCAGGATGCATATTCCCCCCCAATAATAACCTATTAACTTTTGCCGCCGCTCCAGATACTTCTAATTTATAACCCGGCACCGTCGTCCCGATGCCTACATTGCCTGCCGGCATTAACGCAATGTGGCTACCTGCGGTGTTAGTCTGAAGTTGAAGAACTCCATTACCATTGTGTTCTATTTTTGAAACGGCATTTGCGCCATCGTTGAATCTAATGAGCCTAAGACCGTAGTCGGTGTAAGTGTCGTCTCCATGAAAATCAATATAGGCATAACGATTACCAGAATTCTGATCATTCAATTCTATGAAACTGCTACTGCATATGGTCCCTCCCACCCTGATTGCATCCCTAACATGAAGAGTTGCTTGAGGATTCGTCGTCCCGATACCGACATTGCCAGTCGTTGAAACAATTATACTGTTCCCACCGGCTGCTGAAGTGGATACTCTCAATACTGGCGATGTCCCTGTAAATCCAACTATATCCACTCTTGCAGTAGGGTTCACCGTCCCAATACCTACATTGCCAGAGTTTATTATTGTCAACCTGTAATCACTACTTGTCCCTGTCCTCAAACACACTCTACCAGAACCAGTATTGTCCGCATCTGCTATGATCGAAACATCCTCATTGTTGCTTACAGAACCTACAGAAAGACCTGCATCCGCAGAATTCAAAAAACTTCCATCAGGGAAAAATATACCCTGTGTTTGACCAGCAGTAGTTGAGATACGAATATCTCCATCTACAATATGCAGTTTACTTGTAGGACTCGCTGTGCCAATACCGACACTACCATCGTACCGAACGACCAATGTAGAACCAGCAACCTGAAATACTGGATCAGTGCTACTCAAAGTTTCACCAGTCACCACCATACTTGAACGAACAACCACGCCACCGTTAACATCAAGTTTTCTATCGGGCGTTTGGGTATTCACTCCTAAATTACCAGAATTTATAATTCTAATTTTCTCGGAACTAAATATTTTAAAAATAATCCCGCCCGTTTGGTCATTATTAGCATCACCAATTATTGTTACATTGTCGTTTCCCGAAAGAATATCTACCACTGACCCCACATTCGCAGAAGTCATATAACTTCCATTAGGAAACCAGATACCCTGTGTTTGACCAGCAGTAGTTGAGATACGAATATCTCCGTCTACAATATGCAGTTTGCTTATAGGATTTGATGTGCTAATACCAACATAACCATCATACCGAACGACCAATGTAGAACCAGCAACCTGAAACAGCGGCTGAATTCCACTTAATCCCACACCTGTAATTATTGCCGAACTTATACCGACTATCGGTTTGTCGGACATATTTAGTGTTGTGGTCGCTATGTGACTACCGAGATTATCAGGTACACCACCGCCACCATTCAAATTGTATAATCCCGACCCATCACCATAGTATCTTGCCGCAGATGAGTAGCCAACAATGTAGACATTTGATGAAAACTTGGTCCGATATTCTGCTGAATCATCAAGTATAGATCTACCTGCATTACCAAAACAGATTGAACCTCCTGCCACATCAAACTTTGTTTGCGGGCTCGTCGTCCCGATGCCGACATTGCCTGCTCCATTGAAAACCAAGACATTATCCACTCCATATAGACCAAACGCACCATAGTTAGATGTACTACCATCTGCCACATGGTGGTAGGTAAAAGCTGCCCTATTATAATTTGATTCTGCTTTTCCGAAGGCAAGGTATATATTTTGCCCCGCAGTCATATTAGGCATTAAAGTGTTAACGGCGGCTACCCAAGTGGCTGACTGGGAAGTCTGAAGTTTCAAAATATCCCCTGATGTCTGGCTAACCTCTAACTTCGCTCCCGGATTCGCCGTCCCGATGCCAACATTGCCACCACTTAATATTGTCATCTTCTCAGAATCTGTAGCACCGGTTCCAAACCGAATTGCACCAGAAGTATTTCTTGCGGACAAAATTAAATCCTCTGTATTGCTTCTTAAAATAGTATCTCCAGCAGTAGCAAAGTTGGAGAAGTAACTAGCGCCCGGGGATATAGCAAAGTCCGCTTCGCCGCCTGTCCTACCTACTTGAATATCTGAATAGTACGCCGAATTACCACTCAATACTCTCATAACGGTGTTTGCTCCTTGGCCATTCACATCTAATTTCGTTCCAGGTGCCGTCGTCCCGATGCCGACATTGCCGGCGGTGTCTATTGTCACTCTCACAGCGCCAACAGTTCCAAACTGAAGAGGCCAATTGCTAATCGTTCCGAGAAGAAGAGCATTTTGCAGAGTATTTGTGTAAGTTCCTAACGGCCCTATACCAGATCCTTCCGAGAATCCAATGACTCCTCCTACCTGATCGCCATCTTGAAGAAATTTAATATAGGGATTATCCGATTCTGTAACATCATCAGTATCCGCTCGCAAAGTAATTGCCGCATCTCCTATGCTCTCTATACTTAAATTAGTTGTCGGATTCGTCGTCCCGATGCCTACATTGCCATCATATCTCACTACCATCGTAGAACCCGCAACCTGAAACACGGTTTGGGTGCCGCTCAATCCATCACCTGTCACTACCATGCTTGAACGAACTATCACGCCGCCGTTAATATCAAGTTTTCTATCGGGTACCGATGTGCCAATACCGGTGTTCCCTGAACTAATCCGTATTCGTTCCGACCCTCCGGTTGAAAAAATCATAGCACCGCTACCGTTAGCATCAGAATCTGCTGCAAGGTTAAGATCTGTTATGCTGCTTAGTCCCGCAGAAATAGTTGCCGCAGTGGTCTGAGTGGACCCGTCAGGAAATTTTATCCCACCGGTAGTTGATTTAATATAACCTGCTACTTCTAACTTTTCCACCGGGTTCGTCGTGCCAATACCAACATTGCCCTCAACTATCATTCCATTTGCAGGCGCAGCAGTTCCAGTATACCCTGAACCAACACTTACCCCACCGTTAACAGTCAGTGCCGATGCAGGTGTAGTAGCATTAATTCCTACATTGCCACCATATATTGTTAGCCGCTCACCGCCATACTGATAAAAACTTATATCATCATCAGTGTTATCCTGGTTGCCAATTAGCAATTTTGTATTTTCCCCAGATTCAGTATAGTAGCGTATAAATGCTTCATCGGCAGTCCCGCCGAGTGGAAACTCAATCCCAGAATCCGCTGTAGAACCAACAGCAGGACAAATTGACCCGCCAACTACGGTAAGTTTTCTTGTGGGACCTGTTGTGCCAATACCAACATTGCCGCCGGTTGTCATAACAAAACCCGGAGAAGTAAAATTAGAATCTGTAGTTTGTCCTAGCCCGATGGCAAAAGTACTTGAGTCGTAGACCGTCCCAATTGACCAAGGATAAATACCTGATCTCACGAGATTAATATATTGCCCACTGACCGCTGGCCGAGTAACTCGGAGCATCCCCTGGTATCCATTATCAGGAGCTGTCCCACTATCATGTGCATGAATTGCTCCCACAATTTCCAAAGGTGTTCCCGGGTTCGTCGTCCCGATACCTACCTTGCCATTCTGGAAAACGATATTAGAGGAATTGTCAATAGAGAAAAAATCGGTCCCCACCGTGTTGATGTTCGGCTGATTGAAAATCCTGAACTTGCCGCTCTGATTGTCTATGTGCCAGGTTTTCGTGACTGTGCCCAAATCTTGGGCAAGAGTCACGCGCACATCCGTCACAATTTCCCCATTGACATCCAACGTTCTCCTCGGCGCCGCGGTCCCGATGCCTACCTTGCCGTCTACAACAACCAAAGTTGACCCACCAACAGAAAATGCTGATGCAGTAACTGTTACAGAACTACTAAATGTCTTTGACCCTGTAACCTCTTCATTCACATTACCTGTCCTGCGAACAAAATCTAG
>JAZDKR010000008.1:0-20233 GCA_043802785.1 Elusimicrobiota bacterium | reverse complement strand
ACTTATCACTTATCACTTACTTCTTTTATTAGCCGACCAAGGTCGGCAACTACAATTTTATTAGCCGACTGAGGTCGGCAACCCGATTGCGTTGTATGCCGCAAAACGACGCATGACGAATTTGCCTGCGAGCGACTATTTATCAAACTTTGGTTGGCAATTTATACAGTACCGTGCATATGGCATAGCTTTAAGCCGTTCTACGGAAATTTTTGCCGAACAATTTTCGCAAAGCCCATATTTTGCACTATCTATTTTTTTTAATGCAGCATCTATTAAACCCAGCATTGTTTTTTCGTTGTCGCTCAAACCAAATATAAGTTCTTTCTCTTCACTGTCGCCAGCCGCATCAACTTCATCGCCGACATTCGGTTCTTGCAAATCCTTTTGTTGCTTGTCTTTCACTGCTTTTAACAAGTCATTCTTTTTCGCTACGAGACTTTTTTTCAATTCATTTACATCTTTGATATTCATTATATCCTCCCAAATCGCTGATTAACGCTGATTTGACACCAACTGAACGCGGATTTTTCAGCGTTTATTCGCATGCTTTTTACTTTACAACCTTTATCGTTTTTAGTGCGTCAGTTTCCTGTCCACTAATTCTTATATTTTTTGACGAAAGTTCAACAAGATAATCACAAATTTCTTTTGTTATTCTTTCTCCGGGAATAAGAATAGGAATTCCAGGCGGATAAGGCGTAAGCGTCTGGGCAGATATATGACCTGCTGCCTTGTTTAACGGAACCCGTTTTGAGTTTTTCACAAAGAAAACATCCCTTGGAGTTATTACCATTTCAGTTGTTAATGACGGCAGGTTCAAATTCCAGTTTTTCTCGTTGCCATGATATTTAATATCTATGTCTTCAAGTGCATTCACTAATTTTTGAACATCCGCTTTTGTTGAGCCGATTCCCATAACCGCTATAAGATTGAAAAGGTCGGCACAGTCAATCTGTATATTGTATTGTTCGTTAAGTAAATCCTCAATTTCCAATCCTGATAGTCCGGTTTTTGTAACATTCACGGTAAGTTTTGTAACATCAAGGTCATAACCACGAGAACGAATATCCTCACGGGTAAAACAGAAAAAATTTTTGAAACGGTTTATTTTTTTTCTACCATATTCCGCTGCTGCTATTATTTCACCCAGAAGTTTTTCACCGTGCAGAACTGCTTGTCTTCTTGCCAAATCAATTGACGATAAGGTAAGATAATTTGGGCTGGTTGTTTGCAACATTGAGACAACTTTTTTGACACGGTTCAAATCTATTCTGTCGGAATTGATATGAAGAACAGATCCTTGGGAAAGCGCTGACAAAATTTTGTGTACCGATTGCACAATCATATCAGCACCTGCTTCAACAGCGGAGATAGGAAAGTCACGATGAAATCTCAAATGCGGGCCGTGTGCTTCATCAACCAAAAGAAGTTTGTTGTTTTTGTGACAGATATTTGCAATTTCAAGAAGGTCGCTTGTTACTCCGTTATATGTGGGACTGGTGATAAATACTGCTTTTGCTTCCGGAAATTTTTTGATTGCCTCGTCTATCTGGTCGGGTTCCGCATCAAGGATTATGTCAAAGTTCTGATCTATTTTAGGTTGCAGCCAGATAGGCCAAAGCCCCGACAGAATTATTCCGCTCAATACTGACTTGTGAATATTTCTTGAAAGAATTATGGAATCGCCGGGATTGCACGCGGATAAAAACATCGCCTGGTTGCCGGATGAGGAACCGTTAACAAGGAACAATGATTGTTCAACCCCATATGCCTTTGCCATAAGTTCCTGTGCCTGTTTTATACATTTTGTCGGGTCGTGCAGTGAATCAACATCCGGAAAAACGGTTACATCAAAATAATATACATTTTTCCCGGTAAACGACAAAAGTTTTTTATCAATGCTCCTTCCGTTTTTGTGTCCGGGTGTATGAAAAGAAACCATCCGCTTTTTAGCGTGATTATAAACTGCTTCAAACAATGGCGCTGCTTCTTGCTTTGTTTTCATATGTTCGCTTCGCGAACACGCTAAACCAACGCAAAACTTTAAAGAACCCGCGAAACTGACGCTAAATGTTCTGCGTTTGTTGTTTGGTGTCCCGCCTTGGCGAGATTCCGTGTCTGCTTTGTGCTCTACGGTTTTCTCCGCTGAGTACAATATAAAATTTTTTAGTTTTTGTCAAGGAAATTTTTTCTAATGTCAATTTAGGAATTAAAAGCGGACACTTTTTATACAGGGTCTCAATTGTCTGCTAATAAGAAACCACTAAGCACTCAACTGGGATAACCACACACCGGCATGAGCAATTAATACTTTGTTAACCTCTTTATCATAACGCGCATTATGAACCAGTTGAATGGCACTAGTGCCTGTTATTTTTTCTTTAAAGTAACTTAAATTGTGACTTACTTTATCATCAGACAGTTTAACTTCAATACAATGAGTCAAAATATCATTCTCAATAATAGCAAAATCAACCTCTTTCCCGTCCTTAGTGCGAAGATAGTTTAAAAAAATATTAGATCCTTTTACATCCTGTAAATAGTGTACATGTTTAAGCAAACATACTGCCACAGTATTTTCAAGATGTACACCTTCATCTCCATCGATATATCCGCTGTCATAAAAATATATTTTTGGTTCTTTTAATATTGACCTTGCAATATTTTTATGGAACGGTCTAACCGTGAAAATAATATGCAGACTTTCAAGAATATCAATATATTTACGCACGGTATTAGGTGCAATTTGCAAATCCTGTGCAATGGATGTGTAAGATATAGGCGATCCAATACGTTTACGCAATAATTCAAGCAAAAGACGAATTGAGCGTATTTCATTTATGCGACTAAAATCCATAATATCTTCCCTAACAATATCAGTATAATACTGCTTGCGCCATCGCTGAGCATACTCGTCGGATGAGGAAAGAAACGGTTCAGGGAAACCACCGAGTTTATTTAATGATGAAACGGCCTCATATGGCGACATAGTATCAGATAATTCCTTAACTGAAAGAGGACTTAACCGATAGAGAAAATATCTTCCAGCCAGAGAATCACCTGTCTGCCTAAATGTGTCTAATCTTGCACTACCCGTAACGAGAAAAGTCTGCGAACTGTGTCTTGTATCAAATGTTCCCTTCAAATAATTTTTCCAGTTTTTCATCTTGTGAATCTCATCAAGAACTATTAAATCCGTGTCCATCGTCCAATTACGGTCGCGAATAACTTTTAAATCAGAAATATCATCACTATTTAAATAAACTGCTTTCTTGAACTTTTTCAGAATACTTTTAGCAAGATACGTTTTTCCCACCTGGCGAGGGCCTGTTAAAAAAACCATCTTCTTATGCAAGTCATTAATAATATTCTGGTATAGATACCTTTTCATAAAACAAATTATATATATTATTGCACAAAAGTCAAGACTAATATGCAATGAGTTGCTTTTTAGTCGCACACATCACAAATAAAGTGGATTGCCACAGGGTCACCGTATTTCCGTCATTGTAAAGTTTAAACTGCCCGTTCTGTAGCCCTCTAAATCCAAAGTGACATATTGATAATATTTTTTCAGAACCCCAGTTATTTTTTTATATGTGTCGTCCTGGAATATTTTGGCTATCTGGTTTTTGTCAATTTCTATTCTTACAGTGTTATCATAATCCCGTAATCTTAGATTTTTAAGTTTGAATCTTTTCAATTCATTTTCCGCATCACTTATTTTTTTTAATTTCTTGGATGTAATTTTGTATCCGTAAGGAAATCTTGATGCTAAACAGGGCGATGCCTCTTTATTCCATGTCAGTAAGAAAAGTTTTTTTGAAAGCAATCTTATGTTATGTTTAGAAAGTTTTGATTCTAAAAGCGGATGTTTGATGTTCCATTTTTCAGCCGCTTTCATTCCGGGGCGGTAATCGTTTCTATCAGAATAATTGGTTCCGTCGCAGACGAAATCTATTTTATGTTTTTTTGATAATTCCGTCAGTTGCTTAAAAAGTTCATTTTTGCACCAATAACATCTGTCGGGATTGTTGATAATAAATTTTTTATTTTTCATCTCGTTTGTTTTTATGAAAAAATGTTTGATGCCGAATTGTTTAATAATTTTTTTTGCACTGGTTAAATCATTTTTGGGGTATGTCTGAGAAATTGCGGTGGCGGCTATAACATTTTTTTTGCCGAGTGTATCAATTGCAACTTTCAGCAAAAAAGTAGAATCAACACCGCCAGAGTAAGCAATTAAAACTTTTCCATATTTTTTTAAGATATTTTTTAATTTTTTTGTAGTGTGATGATTCCCGCCTGACCGGATTTCAGACTGTGTCGCAATTGCCGTTTTTCGATTTTGACCGTCATTCCGTGCTCTGACACGGAATCCATTCGTAGACGGTGACACAGTTTTCTGGATTCCTGCTTTTGCAGGAATGACGGGCTTTTTGATGATTATGACACATTCTGTTTGTCGGGCAGGTATCCTCGCTTTCTTGAGCATAGAGGGCAGTATAGTTTTTTTTGAGAAAAAATCAAGAAAAAAAAATAGACGGCAATTAAACGCCGTCTATTTTCACCTTTCTAATCGCAGAGCGAACAAGAAATTTCTGCAGGTTTTGAATTTGCGACTTATTCGTTCCAGGAGCAAATTCTTTGAGCGACTACAAAGGAGCGACCAAAGAAATTTGCTTGTGAGCGACCATCAATCCCACAGATACATATTTATTCCACCTGAAAATGTTCTTCCTGGAAGCGGATAGTTTTCTCTTGAAACATATCTTCTGTCAAAGATATTTTCACAAGAAAGAAAAACTTCCGACTGAAGAATTTTCCTGCTTATTCTTAAATTCACAAGAGTATAACCATGAAGTTTTGGGTTTTCTATTTTGTGTGTATATTCAACCCCAAGTTTTGTTTTTATTTCTAATGGTGCCGAATAATTCAATCCATAATTCAAACGATGTTTCGGAGTGTACTGCAATGTTTTATAGGTTCCCGTTTCTTTTCCCATGCTTTCCAGAAAAGTGTAATTCAGGTTTTGTGTCAGATTTTTTGCGATGTTGTTTTCCGTCTCAAGTTCAACCCCTCTTGAAAATGCCTTGCCGACATTTGAAGGTGTCCATATACCGCTTTCATTTGGTGCCCACTGAATAAAATCATCCACATCACTGTAAAACAGTGTTATCTTTGATGTGAGAATTTCTTTTAATTTATATTCCATCCCGAAATCGGTCCCAATAGATGTTTCAGGTTTTAAGTCAGGGTTTCCCGGCATAAATGGGTCAGGCCAATATAAATCATTAAATGTTGGTGCCCTAAAAGCCCGTCCGACAGTTGAAGAAAGTTTGAAATTATCATTGAGTTTGTAGATATTGACAATTCTTGGATTCAACTGTCCGCCAAAAACATTGTTGTAATCATATCTTGTCCCAACGGTTGTTGTCAGTGGTTCAAAATTGAATATTTTTTGGACGAAAATTGCAAAGGTATCAGTCCATTTGTCAATATCAGTTGTTTTAGCAATTTCATTCTTTTTCTTGTATTTGTCATTTTTTCCCTCAATCCCTGCGGTTATGTTATGCAGAGTATCAATTTGTATATTCCCACCGATGGTGTTGGAGATACCGATATCATCAGAATTCCATTTAGGATCTTTGTAATGAAGAGAATCCTGGTGAAGGTAAATTTTGGATTGTAATTTTGTTTCATCCGCAATCTCTTTTTTGTGATTTAACTCGTAGTATTGCTTGTTTGTTTTTTGATTTGCATTCGGTGTTGATGCCGCTCTTTCTTTGTGATTATCCCATTCGCCCAATGGAGTTTTGTTCGTTCCCGGCACTCCAAGTTTGGAAGTTAAAAATCCGTTGCTTAAAGAAAGTTCGCCGTATTTTTCAAAATCATAACCAATTTTTGCTGAAAGGTTCGTTGCATCATAGACAGAATTATCTCTAAACCCGTCGGTTACATTTTTTCCGCCCGATAAGAGTATGTTTGCTTTTCCCGGCATAGCAGTGAAATTAACTTTGTAATTTTGCGTGCCGAAACTTCCGTAATCAATACCGATGTCGGTTTTTGGTTTTGCAGCAGTTGCTTTTTTTGTGATGATGTTGACAACTCCGCCTAATGCATTCGCTCCGTAAAGTGCAGAAGAAGGTCCTCTCATTATTTCAATCCGCTCTATGTTTTCAGTCGGTATTTCGGATAGATTTGCCGAACCTAAAGATGAGTTATTTACAGGTCGTCCGTCAACCATTACAAGAACCTGATTTGCTGAACCACCGCCACTTCTGATTCGCAAAGTTGTTTCTGAACCAAGTGTTCCTATTTTTGATACCTCAACAATACCGGTTTTGTTTTCTAAAATCTCGCCAACATTCTTTGCATCGGAATTTTTTATTTCCTCTTCCGATATCACAGTGATATTTGTTGCTGTTTTTTCAACAGGCACTTCTTTCCGCAATCCGATAAACACTGCTGTTTCCTGTGCATAAACTGTTCCCATTCCCAATAACACGAATAATATAGCCAAAAACTTCTTTCCCAAAAGGGATTTTACTTTATTCAACATTTTTCCTCCAAAAATTTTATTTACTTTCCATACTTTCCCATTTCATAAGGTAGACGGGGTCTTCAGACCCCGTTAAACATGAGCGGTCTAAAGACCGCTCACTACCAACGACTTGACATTTGTCATTGCGAGCACTAGCGAAGCAATCTCGGTTTTCCGATGGTTTGAGATTGCTTCGGTCGCTTCGCTCTCTCGCAATGACAACATAGTAAAATCCATTTTTCCCATTCCCACTTTTAACTTTTAACTTTTAATTTGCATTTTCACCTCCCTTTCTCTCGAAGAGTTCCATCCCGATTTTTATCGGGACGGACTTACGAACAGTTAGGTTTCCTGACTCAGATTCATCTGAAATTTCGCCTTCCCAGTCGCCGTGGCGACAAGTGGCATTTGTGAAATTTCATCCCTCGCCTTCGGCGAGGTAAAACCTTCACAGTAGCGGGACTGTTCCGGAATTACCCTGTTAGAGTTCACTCTAACAGGGATTACACCGGATTCCCTGTTCTGTTCGCATTTGACTGTCTATTAGTCAGACAGGTTTGACACTAAAAATATATATGGTTTATGTGTAACCGGATTTTCTTTTACAATGACTACAGTTTTGTAAACATTCTCTATTGTTTGATAAGTTAGCACTTCCTCCGGTGTTCCGTTTCTGTGGACCGAACCATTATTAAGCAACAGTAATCTATTGCAGTACTCACTTGCTAAATTCAAATCATGCAAAACCATACACACCGTAAGACCAAATTCTTTGTTTAATTTTCGGACAAGGTCCATGATTACCACCTGATGGGTTATGTCCAGATGTGAAGTTGGCTCATCTAACAGAAGTAACTTCGGTTCTTGTGCTAATGCTTTTGCAATAAGAACAAGTTGTTTTTCCCCCCCACTTATTTCTGAAAGAAATCTGTTTTTCAACTTGTAAATATCGGCTAAAATCATACATCTTTCTGCGATTTCTAAATCCTTTTTTGTTTCTAAAAATTGAAATTTCTGGAAATATGGGATTCTGCCCAGAAGAATAAATTCTTCAACGGTGATGAAATCTAAATTAAAATCTTGTGGCACAACTGCTACTTTTTTGGCAAGTTCTTTCAATTCCATCTGGGCAATATTTTTTCCTTCAATAAGAACCAGTCCTTGATTGGGTTTAAGTACTCCAGTTATTGCACGGAGAAGCGTAGTTTTACCTGAACCATTAGGTCCGATTATTCCTACAATTTCACTGTGTTCTACATTAAAACTTATATTCTGAAGAAAAAATTTTGAATCGTATCCGCAAAATAAATTTCGTACTTCAAGCATTATTTTTCTCCCAACACAATTTGTTGCTGATAGTCGTCAAAGCTTCGCTTTGACGCTACTCAAAGCATAAACAAACAGAGAACCACCTAATATTCCCGTAATTATTCCGACGGGTAACTCCAGAGGAGAAATCACTGTTCTTGCTAATGTATCACAGAAAATTAAAAAAATTGCTCCGCAAAGAAAAGAACTTATTAAAAGAATCCGATGATCACCTCCCACAAACATTCGCACAAAATGTGGAACCACTAACCCCACAAAACCGATTATTCCCGATATGGACACGCTGCATCCGGTAAGCAAAGATGCAAGAATAAAAAGCAATCGTTTGTTTTTCTCTACATTTACACCCAAATGCAGTGCTTCTTCTTCACCGAGAGAAAAAGCATTTAAGTCCAGACAGAAAAAATAAGAAATAATCAACCCGACGATAGATACTGAAACTGCCAACTTTATAAGAAACCAGTTTGGCTCTTCTAATGAGCCCATTATCCAGAAAATAATTCCGTGCAAATTCTCCGCTCGGGAGACAGCCATTATCAACATAATCAAAGACGACGAAATAAAACTGATCATTACGCCGGTAAGAAGAAGTCCTTGAATCCGTAATACACCTTTCTTTATGCTTAAAGAATACACAAGCAAAATAATTAAAACAGCTCCCATAAAACCAAAAAGTGGTAATGAAAAAATACCTAATGTAAAATTTAATTTTAAAACGATATTCAAGCATACACCTAATGCTGCTCCGCCTGAAATACCGAGAGTATAGGGTTCAACAAGAGGATTACGGAACATTCCCTGAAGAATTACTCCAGCTACGCTGAGTGCTCCCCCGACGGCAAAACCAAGAATAATCCTGGATAAACGGATATCAAAAATTATGCTATACTCAGCACTTGCTTTATTTTCAAAGAGCAATGAAATAACTTTTTTAATGGATATGTCCACTGAGCCAACAAATAGAGAAATTATACATACCACTGATAGTAACAGAACCAGTACCGATATAGTTATGAGCCATTTAATAGGTCTGTTATTCATAAATTCAATTGTAGCGGTGGGATTGCCATCCCGCTGTCGCATAGCAATGCGACCGCTACTTATTTTCTATGTAAAATTTCCGCAATTTCTTTCAGTGTTGAAATAAAACTTACCGGTGTAGGACTACAAATCTTATAGGAATCAACAACATAAATTTTATTATTTTTAACAGCAGATATTGTCTTGAATTTTTGCCAATTTTTTTCTTCCTCTTTACTGGTTATACCCATGGTTATAATAATAATAATATCGGGATTTTGTTCTACAACTTTTTCCCGACTATACATTCCTGATTTTGCATCAGATGCTATATTTATCCCGTCGGCAAACAGGATAAATTCATTTATAAATGATTCTTTCGTCACTGTAAAAAGGGGATTTGCACCTATTTGTACGAAGATCTTTGGTTTTGATAATTTTTTTGTTTTGTTCTTTATCCTTTCAACTTCTTTTTTTGAATGTAGGACAATCTTTTTTGCTGTTTCCTCGCTATCAACAATTTTTCCAAGTGCCATGAACTGATCACATATTTCATCAAAACTTTCTGCATATGAAAACTGAATCACTTTTATTTTGAAATTCTGCAATTTGGTAATTGTTTTTGGATTTGTAAGTGCGGTTGCCAGGACAATATCGGGTTTTAACGACACAATTTTCTCTATATTTTGTTCTGTGAGTGTCCCTACTTTTTCTTTGTATTTTGCATCTTCTGGTTTTAGACAGTATATTGTATTTCCTATAATTTTGTTTCCTGCATTTAAGAGATAAAGTTGTTCCGTGATAGTTGGTCCTAACGAGATGATTCTGTGAGGATTTTCAGCACTGTGTAAAAAATTAAATCCGAGTATTAAAATTAAAAATATCTTTATACACATAAAATTAGAAGAACTAAAGTTTCAATTATTTCATTTAGTGCGCCTAATATATCGCCCGTGATACCACCGATTTTTTTGCTTATAAGTTTCAAAAAAATAAAAGAAACAAAAAATACAGCAATCAGAATAAAAAATCCTTTCAATTTAAAAGTAAGAAAAGATATTAAAACTGCGATGGTTGTAGCAATAAAAAAATCTTTTCTTGAAACAGTATCAACAAAAGTTTTCCCGAGTCCTTCATTTTTTGCCGATTTGGAAATTGTACATGCAAAAACCAAACTCCATCGGCTTAAAGTTGGAAAGAGTAAAAGTGATTGGTATAAAGTTTTTTGCGGAATGCTTTGAAATGCAAAAAATTTCAATCCGAGAATACAAAAAATCCCGATAACACCCATTGCTCCAATGTGAGCATCGTCCATAATTCTTAAAGTATCATTTTTATCTTTCCCTGCGTAAAAACCGTCGCAGGTATCGGCAAAACCATCAAGGTGAAGTCCGCCGGTGATTATTATAAGTGAAACAATAACCAGCATATCAATCACATTTTTGGAGAACAAAAAAGAACTTAAAAAATTTACCAATATAAGAAACCCGCCGATAAATAATCCGACAAGCGGAAAAAAAGTTAAAGAATTTTTAAGTTCCTGTGAAAACTTTTTATTGATTGGTATGATGGTCAAGAAACCAAGTGTTGATAAAAAAGTTTTAATCATAATTTAATATACAAGGAATTTCAAAGATGTCTGGTTTTTGTTAATCAGTATCCAAAAGATGTCATTCCCGAATGGTTCTATCGGGAATCTATTTGTTTCTGTTTGTATTACTTATGGATTCCCGCTAAGAACATGCGGGAATGACGGTTTTAAGTAGATGCCCGATTTATCGGGAATCTAGCTTGATATACAAGGAATTTCAAAGTAGGGTATGGCTTCAGCCATGCTATAATCAAGCAACCCTGAAGGGTTGTTCTACAACACCACGCAAAAACGTAGTTGCCTTTTACGGAGACCTACTTCGGCCGATTTATCGGGTACATAGATCGTTTATATTTTTTCGCTTACTCCTGCACTTTCAAATGTTGCCATTTCTGTAAGTATTTTGCAACTCGCATCAACAATGTTCATTCCTAATGCAGCACCTGTACCTTCACCAAGTCGGAGATTTAAATCTAAAATTGGTTTTAATCCGAGGTGGTTCAAAATTATTTTATGTCCCTGCTCAACTGAACAGTGCGAAGCAATTAAATAATTTTTGGTTTCTGGTTGAATAAGACAAGCCAGAAGTGCGGCCGCACCCGAGATAAATCCATCAATAACCACAGGAATTTTGTGTGATGCACCTGCAAGAATTACTCCCGCAAGTCCACCGATTTCAAATCCACCAACTTTTGAAAGAACATCAATAGCATCATTCTTGTTTGGCTTATTCAATGCGATTGCTTTTTTAATTGTTGTGATTTTGTTTTCCAACATTTTATCGTCAATTCCGGTTCCCCTGCCTGTAATTTTTTCAACATCAATTTCACCGAGTAGGTTCGCCGTAGGTGAAGCCCGATGCGAACATATCACAGATGTAATTGCCGAAGATGGCGTTGTATTTCCAATCCCCATATCGCCGGTTCCGATTATATCAACCCCGTTTGATAATTCTTCTTCTACAAGTTCTATTCCTGCTTCAATTGATTTTACCGCTTCCTCCTTTGTCATTGCAGGACCTTTTGTGAAGTTTTTCGTCCCGTATCCAATTTTCTTAATTCTTAATTCTGAATTCTTAATTCTGAATTCATCAGCCACTCCCATATCTACGACAATAACTTTTGCACCAATATGCCTTGCCAAAACATTTATTCCTGCCCCACCCAGTAAAAAATTGTGAACCATCTCTGGTGTCACTTCTTTTGGAAAACAAGAAACACCTTCTTCAACAACCCCGTGGTCACCTGCAAGCGTAAATATAACTTTTTTATCTAATTTGGGATTTTCTTTCCCTGTGATTGCAACGACTTGTTTTGCGAGTTCTTCAAGCCGTCCCAAAGAGCCGAGTGGCTTTGTCAAATTATCAAGCCGTTTCTGCGTCTGTTCTAAAAGTTTCTGGTCAAGTGGTCTGATTTTTTCTACAATTTCGTCAATTTTTCTACTAATCATTTTTCCTCCAGTTGGTATTTTTTTATATCCAAAAAATACGTTTTCCAAAAACCCTCTTTCATAATTTTTCCCGTCTCAGTGATTTTGATTTTTTTCTTAAAGAGCGGTCCATCATAAACAAAAGTATGAAATTCGCCGTTTTCTCCGCAGGGACAGATATTTTTTTCAATTAAAAATGATAACATCTCATTATCAACCTCCTTTCCTACAAAGTTTTTATCAAACATATCCGCTTTTGCGCTTACAACCACTGACTTAAATCTGAGATTTATAAATTCAGAAATGATATCCTCTGGTTTTAAGTTCCATAGCGGTTCTATTGGTTTTACTCCAATTTCACTGCATACTCTTTCAACCCAATTTTTGTGTTCGTCCAAATAGATATCACCGAAAACTATTCCTTCAATATGTTCGCTTTCTCGCAATTCTGAAACTGCCTGCTTAAATTCTTCTTCGTATTTTTGCATATCAGGACTCACTTCTTTTTGAACTAATGGAATTTCTATCGCTTCCGCTTGCGACTGCATTTGTTTTTGGCTAATACCATGAAAACATCCACGTTTTGTTTCTTTTGAGATAAAATTTAATAAGTGCGAAACCTGATGCCTTTCCATAATTGCTTTGTAACATGCAAGACAAGAATCCTTTCCACCTGACCAAGAAGAAATAATTTTCATTTAATTATGGTTGGAACTCCGCTTATCATAAAATATACCTTATCAGCGAATGTTGAAACTGTTTGGTTGACACTACCCAAAATATCTCTGAATTTTCTTGCAAGTTTGTTTTTGGGTACGATCCCCATTCCGACCTCGTTTGATACAATTATCAATGTGTTGTTCCATTTTTTCGTGCTCGTTAAAAAATCGGTTACCTTTTTTGTGATATTCTGTTCAGTATCACCCGATAGAATGCAATTTGAAACAAAAATTGTAAGGCAGTCAATAATTGCTATATCAAATTTTTTTTCGTGTATTTTTAAAAAAGTGTTCTTAATTTCAAGCGTTTCCCAATTTTTAGGTCTTTGTTGTTTATGTTTTTTAATTCTTTCTATCATTTCTAAATCGGATGGTTGCGCGGTGGCAACGAATAATACATTTTTTTGTTTCTGCGATATTTTCAACGCAAAATTGCTCTTACCACTCCGTACTCCACCTAAAATAAAAATAATTTTCCCCATTTTAATAATCAATTCCTTTGCGTGTTTTTGCACCTTTACGGTATGGGTGTTTAACAAGACGCATCTCGGTTATCAAATCGGCAAGTTCAAGTATTTTTTTGTGAGCATCTCTTCCGGTGATAACAATTTCCATTTCTTTTGGTGCTTCTTTCAGAAGTTTAACAATTTTATCTATATCAACAAACCTATCACGGATGACTATATTTAGTTCATCTAAAATGAGTAAATCATATTTTTTTTCTTTCAGAATTTTTTCAGTTAAAACCACTGCTTTCTCTACTTCCTTGATAATATCGTTTGTTTTTATCCCGCAATCTGGATAGAAATGTGGATGTTTTTGTGCAAACGAGTAAAATTTGAGATTTTCTAATTTTTTGAAAATTTTTTGTTCACCGTAATAATTTTTGTTTTTAAAAAACTGAACTATACAGACATTCATTTTATGTCCCAGCACTCTTAAAGCCAAGCCCATTGCAGCAGTCGTTTTACCTTTTCCATTGCCGGTGTAAATTTGTATCAAGTTTCCTCCATATCTCCAAAGATTCTTGTTAAAACTTTTTTTTGACTGGATTAACAGGATTTTAAGTATTGCTGTATCCTGTGAATCCTGCCAAAGTATTCTTCTAAAAAAAAACCCAATCCCTAAGGGATTGAGCAAAGTTTATCCCCTCGGAATTTTTGTAATTGATAGACCGGGCTTTACCGTTGCGGGGCAGCTTCCGAATTACACGGAATTCCTTCAATTACAAGAAAACGCAAATAATCACGAATAAACGCGAATTATCACGAATTATTCGTAGTTATTCGCTTTTTTAAACCATTCTTTAACCAATTGAATTTTTTTGTTCACAAAGGGTTTTACCTTTTACATTTTTTAAGGATATAACTGCCGAATAGGGTACTTTTACAGTTCCCATTGTAGGATGTTCATTGTTCATAGTGCCGTGGCAGTCGGAACCACCAGTCATAATCATTCCAAATTTCTCCGCGATGTTCTTAAATTTGTCAGTTTCATCCGACGAGTGTTTCATATGCCAGACCTCAATTCCCTTTAATCCGGAATCAACAAGCGACTTCACGACATCGCAGTTGATACTGTTAGAATTGGGATGTGCTAGAACCGGAACCCCGCCAACCTGCAAAATCATTTTTATTGCTTCATCAGGCGTGAGACGGAATTTTGGAACATATGCCGGTTTGTCGTCAGCGAGATACTTCCAAAATGCTTCCCGTGTGTGTGAAACAATTTTATTTTCTACAAGCATTTTTGCGAAATGAGGCCGTCCGACAACACCTACTCCCGCTATTTCAAACAGCCGCCGTTCGTCCAGAGCAATTCCCAGACCTTTAAATTTATCTAAGATATGATACGCCCGTTTTTCTCTTGCCTCTCTGAAAAGTTTTAGTTTTTGTTGAAAAGAGGAATCTTCCCAGTTGATAAAATATCCAAGAATATGCATTTCCTGCTGATGAGAATTTGATAATTCTACCGAAAGTTCTATTCCGGGGATTACTTCAATTCCTCTTTCTAAACCCGATTTGATTGCTCTGGGAATTCCTTCGGTGGTATCGTGGTCAGTAATGCTGATTGCTGATAGACCAACCTTTTGAGCATATTCTACACTTTCTTCAGGTGAGAAAGTTCCGTCGGAGTATATTGTATGAACATGCAAATCTGCAAAAAGAGTCTCCATATAAACCGCTAAACTGACGCTAAACTGTACGCGAAACCGACGCTAAATGTTTTGCGTTCCTTTACAAGAGTTCTCCAGCAAGTGCTGCGAGATGTGACCTTTCGGTTTTTCTGAAACTTATATGTCCGTAAATTTCCTGTCCCTTGAATCTTTCAACGAGATATGTAAGTCCGTTTGATTCAGCATCAAGATAAGGATTGTCTATTTGATATGGGTCACCGGTTAGAACAACTTTAGTACCGTTGCCCGCCCTGGAAATTATAGTTTTTACTTCGTGGGGAGTGAGATTTTGTGCATCATCAACGATGATAAACTGCCTTGGGATGCTCCTGCCTCTTAAAAATGCGAGTGCCTCTATTTCTATTTTTCCACTGTCAAAGAAATACTGAACTTTGTCCTCGGTGCTCTCGTCAGGGCTGTTTTTATCTACAAGGAACTCAAGGTTGTCGTAAATTGAACCCATCCACTGTGAAATTTTTTCCTCTTTTGTTCCTGGCAAGTATCCGATATCTTTGCCGACCGGCGTAACAGATTTTCCGATTAGAAGCCGTTTGTAGATTTTTTCATCAATCGTTTTTTGAAGTCCTGCTGCTAGAGATAAAAGCGTTTTTCCTGCGCCAGGAACTCCGACAAGTGTTAACAATTGAATGTTGTCGTTAAGTAAAAGTTCAAACGCGAATTTTTGCTCAGTATTAAGCGGTTTCAATCCCCACACGGCAGATTCTTTATAGATAAGAGAGACGAGCGATTTTGATTTCGTATCATGTCTTGCAAGAGCAGATTTTTGCGAGTTTGATTCATCCTTCAATATCACGAATTCGTTCGCGGTAAGTTCGTCCTTTATTATAACCGATTTATTCTTGTAAAATTTATCTATTGTATCTCCCGAGACAGCCATTTCCCTGTATCCCTGATATAACTGCTCAATCTTTATTTTTTCTTTTTCGTAGTCCTCCGCAACAAGACCGATTGCTTCCGCTTTAATGCGAAGGTTTATATCTTTCGTTATAAAAACTACATTTTCATTTTTTTTCTGACGGACATAAGCCGCCGAAAGTATGAGATTATCCTTTTTTGAATTTGAAAAATCGTAGGGAAGATTTATTCTTTGCTCCAGGTCTATTATGAGTTTCCCGCCGTTGTCCAAAGGAATTCCTTCGTTGAATTTTCCCTTTATTGCGAGGTTGTTCAATTTTCTGGTTACGCTTCTTGCAGCCCTTCCTCTTTCGTCGTGGAATCTTTTAAGATTGTCAAGTTCTTCAATTACTACCATCGGTATGATAACTGTGCTATCCTCAAATGCAGTAAATGATTCGGGGTCGTGAATTAAAACATTTGTGTCAAGAATAAAAGTTTTTTTCGCCATAAGTTTCATTTTACAATTTGAAAAAGAAATGTCAACAAGATTTTACAGTTCCAAAGATTTTTTTAATTCTGGTCTTAAAACTTTACCTGCGAATTTTTCAAACATAGCGGCATTTGTCGTATGAACCGGCATAACACATCCTGGGTTAACCGCCTGTATGAATTTTTTTAAGTCGTCAGCCGAAGCATGCCCCGAAGTATGCGCATATTTCATATTTAAGCCGGCGAGTTTTATCCAGTTCTCAAGTTTATCAAAAGAAAATTCCATTTCTTCGTTGAACGGCTCCGCCTTGCCGTAGATATATGTTCCTGGAATTTTTTTTCCGATGGGAATGAATTGCAATAGTGTAAGAGGCCCGTTTGAAGTGTAAAGAATATATCTTTCGGGATTTTTTAAAATTTCTTCTCTGCCGATTGGTCCCCAGACAAATTTTTCAGTTGGAATTTTTATTGCTTTGAAAAAATCTTCCTTGTTTTGCGATTTTTTTATGGTGGAAACAAATTTGCCATAATCTTCGGAATTTTTCTTAGATGTTACAATTTGTTCGGCAAGAAGTATTTTTTGATATCCGCTTCTTCCTTCCGTAAAATTTTCAACGAACAGGTTGTCCTCTCTGAAGATTTTTTCGGAAAACTTTTTTGATGTTTTTTTCAGTTTCTCTCTTGACAGATATATCTTGAAATCGTCTATCTGTGGTAATCCATCAATAAGATTTTTCGGTTCGTTGTGATTCAAGTATAAAATAAAGTATGCCTTTTTATCATCTATAACAAGTTCTCGTCCGGTTTCTCTGGCGACCCTTGAAAGCGTTTTCACCCTGTCAATATCGGCAGGAGAAGCGTCATAAATCACCAGACCCTTTTCATTTTTTGAGAATCCACAGGCGGCTTCAAAAACCTCTTCTTCAGTGTCAAGTGCTTTTTCTTCATCTGTTCTTGAAAGTCGTGTTCCTTCGGTAATAAGAATGTCAATTTTTTCTTTTGCGATTTCATTCTGGAAATACTCTGTTTCTTTTTGGCGATAGCCGTGGAATCTGAAATCACCGGTATAGACGATTTTTTTATTTTTGGTGGTAATCAGAAATGCACTTGCACCAACTACGGAATGGTCAACATCAAACCTGCGGATGGTTATATCCTTCCCGATTTGTCTTTCTTCATCCACTTCCATAGTATTAAAAGATTCCTGGCTTGACTCACCAGCCCAGTTCTTGTTTATGTCACTTCGCAATTTGAGAAATTTTTTTGTCGCAGGGGAGGAGTAAATAGGTATGTCCGGCCTTACGAGTCCAAGATAACCGGAATGGTCAAGGTGTCCGTGAGATAAAATTATTGCATCTATTTTTCTGTCTTCCGGTATGCCCTCAACGGCAAAATCGCCGTCGGGCTGATAAATAACTGATAATCCGGCATTTTTATAAAGTCCTTCGATTTCGGGAATAACATTTATTTTTCGCAGGTCATCTATGTTTGTTGGTCTTAAAAGCGGGAATTCAAAAAACTTTCCCTCCTCCGAAAAAGACATCCCGAAATCTAAAAAAACTTTCGTGTTGCCCTCTTCAAGTAGGATTTTGTTTCCCCCAATTTCATCCACCCCACCGTAAAAGGTAAGTTTTGGCATAAAATTTTATTCTCTTTCACCAAATGCCCCCATACAGATTTCTCTCCCCGCAGATTTCTACGAAATCTAATCGCGGGGACAGGCGAAATCTAACGCAGGGGCAGGCCGCCTTGCTGCAAGGTAGTTCATTGTAATCGCTCCGATTTATCGGAGAGCCAAAGAACGCAGTATTAATCCCACGCTTGGGCGTGGGGCTTAATACAAATCAGCGATTACAATTTTTCAGAAAGATTGAAATGTTTCATTTTGACATAGTATTTTGTTTGCCATGTTTTTCCCTTTTTGATAATAACACCTGATTTAAAAAGTGGCGTGAGTAATTGATGAATTCTCTGACGGGAAAGACCGGTATGTTGTTGTAAATTGCGAGATGTTAAACCTGGCTTATCCATAATAATATGGAGAATCCTCTCTTGAGAAAGTGTTAAAGAAATTTTGGGAAATGAAATAGATAGTTTTAAAGATTTTATTCTTTCAATTGTTTTTTTAAGTATAGACGCAACACTTTCTGCGATGTATTCTATCCAATAGGTAAGGTCGTTATCCAGTTCTCTTGCCTGCTGGATTTTTGTGTAGTAAAGTTTTCTATCTTCGCTATAATATTCGTCTAAAGCAAAAATATGGTTTGTATCAAATCCATTTAAATAAAGCAACCATATGCTAAATGCTCTTGCAGAACGACCATTCCCGTCACTAAACGGATGAATACTCACTAATCTATGATGAGCAATTGCTGATAGTATTACCGGATGAACATTTTTTGAGTTCTGAATATAAGTAATCAAATCTTTTACTAAAGTTGGTGTTTCTTCCGGTGACGGTGGGATATAAATAATTGTTCCTTTTGCATCTACTACATAATTTTGTTTTTTCTTATATGTTCCTACTTTTTCTACTTCAAGAATATTTTGAGTTATTATTTTATGGAGATGAAGCAGATTTTCTTCTGTAACTTTATTTTTCCCTTTCCAGAACCAGTTAAGTGCCGCAAGATAGTTTTTCACTTCTTGAATGCTTTTTTCGCCGGCCGGTACTTTTTCCCCTTTCGCAATGGCTTCTACTTCTGGAAGTGTCAGTGGGTTACCTTCAATGCTTGTAGAATGATACGCAAGTTTACATTTGGTTTCTGTTTGAAGTGTTCTTAAAAGAACAATGTCTAGTGGTTGAGTAGATATAAAAGTATTATGTCTTTCTGCTTCGGTTATTTTTTCAAGCAAGTAGGAGGTTATTATAAATTTAGGGTTATACATTTTGCTTGTCTCCTCTTGTTTGTAGTTCGGCTGTTATTATGAGATTGTTGTCCAAAGGGACTCCATCGTCCAAAGGGACTCCATCGGAGGAGAAAAACCCAACAATCTCTGATTACGGTGATAAAAACAAAGATTAAGAAAATAGAGATTAAGAGATTGAGAGATTAAGGTCTTTGACTGTTCTATTTTCTATTCTCTATTTTCTGCCTCTATATCACTGTAATCAAGACCGTTGAGGACTTTTTCAACGGTCTCATTATAATAAGTATTTAGAACTTTGTCAAGGGTTTTGTCAAGGGTTTTGTCAAGTAGATGTTCTCATTGCTTTTTCATAATCAAGATGTTCTATTTTTCCCAAATTATGCTTTGCCTGGTCATATTTAGTCCGCAAATAACCGGTCATATCAAATTCTATTAACTCTGCCATAATTTCATTGATGATTTTTTTTATTTTGGTTACTTCGTTTAAATTACCGGAAGATGCTTCGTTAACCGCTCTCCGTACCAGTTCGCCGGTTAAATCACAGAGCCCGCCCAGATAAGAGTCATAGTCCAATTTAATTTCCGTAATCTTATCAATTTTCTTGTTCATCATAACAAAATAAAACATTTTTGCTTCCACATACTCTTCTACCGCAGCCCGATAACTGCCCTCTTCTGAAATCCGTTCATAGCCAAATTTCTTTTCTAACTGTTGTAGGAATCGTTCTATTTCAAGAAGTTTCTTTTGTGCTTCGTTGATTTCCTCGCGATGCAGCATAAAAATTATTCTCTTAGCGTTATGTAATGCATCGTTGGATATACCGATAATCTGTCTTCTTTCATCTACCGCTTTACAGTGATCCTCTTTCAATTTCTGAAAAAACTTCTTGTTAATCATAGTTCACCTCCAAAAAATTACTACAACAATTACCATAAAACAGCAGAAATCAGTGACACCCTATTTATTCCAAACAAGTTGATTTTCAACAGTTATATTTTACAAAATTTCCCGAAAAACACAATAAAAAAATGACTGATTTGTTACCAGTCATTTTTTATCATTATGTATTACCTAAAAAAAGCGTGAATTGAGCAAAAATAAATGAATAAAAACATTGAAATACCGACTGAAATTATATACAATAATGAAGTAAAAAGCGTTCAGGCAATACCCGTCCTAAACGGACGCTTTGTGCCCAATGGCA
>JAZDKR010000007.1:0-45782 GCA_043802785.1 Elusimicrobiota bacterium | reverse complement strand
TAGCGGCAAGTACAGGCACGCTGAACAATCTAAAACTGTCAACATATACCGCAACTGGTTTTGGCGTAAGTATTGCCACGAATGTCTACATCGTTGGATACTCGTCAGCAGCAAAGTTTTACGGAGATGGTGGCGGACTATTTAATGTAACTGCGACGACTATTCCTGCAAGTATAAGTGTATCAACAATAAATGCAACAGCGACAACAAGTTATGGCGGAATAAACATAACAACTAACACATACATTCAGGGCAACATCGGTATTGGGACGACGAATTCGACAGGGAAATTTGCGGTATTTGGACAAGTTCCTGGAAATTATACGATGTTGGTGAGTACTGCAAGTGACGGTACAGCATATAATCTGTGTGTATCAAGTAGTGGCAACATCGGTATCGGGACGACGAATCCGGTGGCAAAATTAGATGTGGACGGTAGCGTGAATATCTCTTTTGGTAATAAGTTCAAAATTAACAATTACGAAGTGATGGTTGCGACAGCAACTGATAATAAATATTATGCCACATATGCACCGTAAAAAAGTTAGAAAGTTCATCCGCCAAAGGCGGATAAAGTTTATAAAGTTGAACTTGCCTGTAATTATATGTACCGAAGAGATTGAAAATGAAAATTAAAAACCGATTTCCGATTTACGATTTGATGCAATCATTTCACCCCTACGGGGTTGGGGCTCGTAATTCGTTACTCGTTTCTACAATCATTTCACCCCTACGGGGTTGGGGATACAAATTGTTACTTTTCACTTTACACCTTACACTTTACACTGCCATTCACGCAGGTGTAATCCACACAACCGATGCTGATTTTTCTACAGGAACATTTACTGGTCTGGGCACGGAGATAAAAAATAACCAAATACAACTCGGAGCCGCTGGCTGCGAGGCGATGCATTGGGTCTCAAGCACAAGTTGTAATTTGACATCAATGCTTGATGCTCGCTCGTCTCATGCTATGGCTGTCTGGAATGGCCGGCTATATGTAACTGGTGGTTATTATGGTAGCAATCAGAACACAGTATGGATGGCACCGATAAATGCTGATGGCACTGTTGGCAATTGGATAGATCTTACCCCGCAAACCCCATTGTTAGGTGCTCGCAGTGGTCATGCCATGTCTGTCTGGAACGGCCGTCTGTATATCACCGGTGGTTCTGATGGTATGGCTCAGAACACCGTCTGGATGGCACCTATAAATGCAGATGGGACTATTGGCAATTGGATAGATCTTACCCCGCAAACCCCATTGTTAGGTGCTCGCAGTGAGCATGCCATGGCTGTCTGGAACGGCCGTCTGTATATCACCGGTGGTTATATTGGTGGTATTGGCTGGTATAATACCGTTTGGATGGCACCTATAAATGCAGATGGGACTATTGGCAATTGGATAGATCTTACCCCGCAAACCCCATTGTTAGGTGCTCGCAGTGGTCATGACATGGCTGTCTGGAATGGACGGTTGTATGTTAGTGGTGGTTGGGACGGTAGTAGTAATTATAGCACCGTCTGGATGTCATCAATTACTGCTAATGGAACCATTGGCAATTGGACAACACTTACCTCCATGCCTGCTGTACGCTATGGTCATGCTATGAGTATCTGGAATGAACGGTTGTATGTCAGCGGTGGTTCTGATTCTAACACCGTCTGGATGGCATCAATTACTGCTAATGGGACTATTGGCAGTTGGACAACACTTAATACAATGCCTGCTGCCCGCGATAGTCATGGCATGGCTGTCTGGAACGGCCGACTGTATGTGACCGGTGGTTATAGTTATGTGACCGGTGGTAGTGTTTATAGCACCGTCTGGATGGCACCGCTCAATTCCGAGGGAACGGTTAATTCCTGGACAGACCTTACACCGACGGCACCGCTGCCTGATGAGACCAGTGGTCATGGTATGAGTATATGGAATGGCCGACTGTATGTTAGCGGTGGTCGTGATGGTACAGATAATGTTAAAAATACGGTATTGATGGCAAATATAAATGCCGATGGTATAGGAGCATGGGATACAACACTTACTGCTATGCCCGATGTTCGCAAAGATCATGCTATGAGTGCCTGGAATGGCCGACTGTATATTACTGGTGGTTCTAATAATGTCCCCCCATATGCATGTAGTACAGTTTGGATGTCATCAATTACTGCAAATGGGACAATAGGCATATGGATACCACTAAATTCAATGCCTAACATCCTTTCCGATCATGCTATGGGTGTATGGAATGGCCGACTGTATGTTACCGGTGGTTGTGATGGGGATGTGGTAAGAAGTACGGTATCGATGGCACCACTCAATGCCGATGGAACTATTGGCTCTTGGACAGTTCTTCCGCCGATGCCTTCTGCCCGCCAGAATCATGCAATGAGTGTGTGGAATGGCCGATTGTATGTTACTGGTGGCGAGAATATTGTTAGCCCATACTGCTACGACACCGTCTGGATGTCATCTATACAGGCGGATGGAACTATTGGTTCATGGAATACAACGCTTACTTTTATGCCTGATAAACGCACTTATCATGCTATGTCCGTCTGGAATGGCCGATTGTGTGTTACTGGTGGTTATGGTGAAGTTTCTGGTCAGAATATAGTATGGATGTCGTCAATAACCGCAGATGGAACTATTGGTTCATGGAATACTTTTACCCCCATGCTTGGTGGCCGCCAGAATCATGTAACGGGTGTCTGGAATGGCCGATTGTATGTTACTGGTGGTGCATTTTACAACACCGTCTGGTGTTCAGCACCTTTATTATACTCTTCAACCGGGACATATTTTTCACCTTTAATTGATATGGGTGCGTTAGGTGATGTAAAAGTTAACTGGGACCAGGCCACACCTGCGGAAACAAACATCACAGTTTCTGTCGCAAACGCATCCTTGCCAACTTCACCCGTTGCAAATTATATTTCTGCAACAAATGGTCAAGCGTTTCCATCCGTGAGATACATAAACTATCGCCTTGATATGTTGGCGGATAGTTCAAGACAAAACTCGCCAACACTTTCCGAAATTAGGTTCAATACGATAAGTATGCCTTCAACAATAACAAACCTCACAGCGACCACAGAATCACAGATAAAACTTACATGGACAGCACCGAATAACGGTTATGGTCAGCCCTGCGGGAGTTATCTAATTAAATGTTCAACTACAGCAGACATCAAAACGGACGAACAATTTATCGCCGCCGCTACATATTGCCAAACATGGGTGCCGCAATCACCAAGCACAACCGAATCAAAAATCATAACGGGACTTATCCCGAGAACAACATACTGGTTTTCAATAAAATCATCAAGTGCCACTATTTCCCCCACCTGGTCAGTAATCTCAGCAACAGGAACAAACTTCGCAACTTCCGGAAGTTTTGTAGATTCGGGTCAAACAATCGGTGCAGGAAATACCACGGCAATTGCCTGGGGTGACTATGACAACGATGGTGACTTAGATATAGTTGTGGGTGATTGGGATGGCAATGAGGTATGGAGAAACAATGGAGATGGTACATTCACAGATACAGGGCAGTATGCTGGTGTAGGACTTAATACCACGGCAATTGCCTGGGGTGACTATGACAACGATGGTGACTTAGATATAGTTGTGGGGAATAATTATGGTGGGGGTAATCCGATATACAGGAACAATGGAAATGGTACATTCACAGATACAGGACAGTATGCCGGTGCAGGAAATACCAAAGCAATTGCCTGGGGTGACTATGATAACGATGGTGATTTAGATATAGTTGTGGGGAATTATGGTGGGGGTAATCCGATATACAGGAACAATGGAAATGGTACATTCACAAATACAGGTCAAACAGTTGGTACAGGAGATGCAAATGCAATCGCATGGGGTGACTATGACAATGATGGTGACTTAGATATAGTTGTGGGGAATTATTATAGTGGGGGCAACCGAATATACATGAACAATGGAGATGGTACATTCACAGATACAGGACAGTATGCCGGTGCAGGAGGTGCAAATGCAATCGCCTGGGGTGACTATGACAATGATGGTGACTTAGATATAGTTGTGGGGAATGGTAGTGCTGGCAGTGAGGTATGGAGAAACAATGGAGATGGTACATTCACATATTCTCAGGATGCTGGTGCAGGAAATACCAAAGCAATCGCCTGGGGTGACTATGATAACGATGGTGATTTAGATATAGTTATGGGGAGGTGGGGTGGTGGCAATTTGGTATACAGGAACAATGGAAATGGTACATTCACAGATACAGGGCAGTATGTCGGTACAGGAAATACCTTTGCAATAGCATGGGGTGACTATGATAACGATGGTGACTTGGATTTACTTGTGGGGAATTATTATGGCGAGGACAATTTAATATATAAGTCATTGGAAGCGGAGTATGGCAATATTAATTCTACACCAACCGCACCAACAACAGGGTTCACAACAAATTACAGCACATCAACTAACAAACTTGGATTGCGTTGGGACAAATCCTCTGATACTTATGACACTGGAATCGGCTCAACACCACCCAATGGACTCTACTACGATGTCCGCGTCTCTACCTTTCACCTACCCCCTAACCCCTGCCCTCTGTATATCGTCTCACCCTCAACGGGTGCTGGTATGACGCCATTTTTAGGCAACTATCCACACGGGTTTGCTGTTGCAGTATCAACTCAGCCAGGATTAAACCTTACTCCCGAGGACACAACATATTATTATCAGGTGCGTTCAATAGATACCGGGCTTCGCAAGTCCATATGGTCGGTGGAAAAATCAACATACATTGCCGTCCCACCGGCAGCAGTGACAGATTTAACTGCTGAATCTATCGGTGTTGAAAATCAGGCGATATTAAGATGGTCTGCACCAGGCGACAATGGTTGGTTCAAAGCGTTAGATGTAGGTTCATCTTTTAAAGTCCAGCGTTCTACAAATTCAGATGGCAACCCACCGGGTTTGTGGAATTGGACCAATGCTCAAATCACCGTATCAACATCAGGAGTCACACCAAAGGCGGCTGTCAGTTATGTTGCCACGGGTCTTATTGCCGGTGCCTCAAACTATATTAGAATCTGGCACGCTGATGAGGTGCCGAATAATTGGTCGGGAATTTCCAATGGCACAACGGTTTTTGTTCCAGCACCCATTTGCAATTGGATTTCGCCAGCGGGCTTTGCTGAGCAGACATCCGGCTACACCTTGAACCAAAGACCGAAACTATGGTTTCTTATATCTGACGGAGGCGATACTGTATCGGATGCTCAAGTGGTCATTTCCGCAAATTCAAGTTTTGATGTTGGAGTAACGACATACCAGTATACGGATGGTGGCGGTAGTCAATTAAGTTGGGATATAGCAAACTTGCCAACAGTATATTGTACTCCGAAAGTAGATTGGTTACGGACAATACATTATTTACGAGTAAGGGCTTACAATAATACCCGTAGTTTTTGGGGTAATTGGTCAGCGACCAAAAAGATGGAAATAAAGAACTGGATATGGACGGATCCGGATATTTTCACAGGGCTAATGCCAATAAGAAAACTTCATATAGATGAGTTAAGGACGGTGATTGGCAATGTGAGGAATTTCAGAGGGTTTGGGACATCGTCCTGGACCGACCCGACCATCACACAAGGTTCAACACCAATTCGTAAACCACATATAGACGAAATGAGGCAATTTTTAGATGATGCACTTTATGTTGTTGGCGAGTCAACAGGTGAGGCAAGATGGACTGACGACTATAATATTGTCCCCGGTGTAACCCCGATAAGAAAAACACATTTTCAGCAATTAAGAGACGCGTGTGTAAAACCATAGGGAAAGAAATGATGAATGATGAATTAGCCCCGTAAAATGCAGGTCGCACCTACTGTGCTCTGTTAAACGCTATACGCTATACGCCATCCGCTAAAAGAATTCACAAAAAATTCACAAATTCTTCTCATTTTTTTCAAACTTATGAAGTATAGTGAAAGCAGGGAAAAGTATCGGGACGGTTCACGGATTTTTAAACTCTTATGACTAACGATTCTCATCAGCCGATAGATATTCTTGATTACATAGAAATCCCGCCCATACGAAGGATTATTGCGTCTATAACATTAGTCAGTTTCTTGATGACGAGTGTAGGATTCAATGTAGTAGCGGCGGCGGCAGCCGAACAGGCAGAAGACCAAAAGGATAAGCAACAGCCGTCGGTATATTACAAATGGGCTACCGTTCAGGAGCAGGCACAACAGGGTGTGCTTACCGAATATGTTGATTCTGAAAAGAATCAGGTCTACAGATTTGACAAGTCGGGGAAATTAGCCGAAGTTGAGGATAGAAACACCAGCACTGTTTATAAATACGAATACGATTCAGAAAATAATGCAAAGGTTACGACGGTAAAAAAAGATGGACAACAAGAAAAATCCGATACCGATGTTGCCGACGATAAGGCGGAAACCAAAAAAGAACAGAAAGAACAAGAAATAAAAGTATCTTTTGACAACTATGTTGAAAAGAAACAGCAGGAACAGCAAAATAATCTCCAAAAAGATGACCAATTCCAACCAAAAGAAATCCTTTCAGTAAAAAATTTCCTTACCGAATACTTTTCCTCTGACCCGCAAAAACAACAAGAACTCCTTTTGCAAGTCGGCGTTACAGAACAACAATTAAAAAACTTTTCAGAAGAGTCGTATAAAAAAGTTATACAATACTTATCATCAAACAAAAAAACTCTTGGTGAAGTTACAACAGAAAACCTTTCTAAACTCGGTTTTGGTGTTGGTAAGTTAGTCAACGAGTTCAGGGCACAAACCGTGTTGTTTTTTACAAATATAATAAAAGCCGTGTTAGGGCAAAAAGACAAAGATGGGTTCGAAGACGGTCAGGTTTCGATACAAGAAATACAAGATATCGCCAAACAATTCGGGATAGAACTTCTGGCATCAATTGCGGATACGAGAGGACTAAAGACCCTGCTTGAAATTGCACCGGCAATTGTCCATTTGAATTTGGAAGACGGCAAAGGTCTTTTTGTTATTGTAACGCAGATAAAGAATGGCAGTGTCATTTATATAGATGCCGACGGTAAAGAACGCAAGTTAATGTCCGAGCAAGAGTTTGAAACAAAGTTCAGCGGAAAAATTTTGTCATTGTCATCAGCAGGTAGCGAGATTGATACTGAAACAAAGAAAAATACTAAGGGTACATTTTTTGCTAAATTATTCAGCGAAATAAGAAAAATATTCAGTGGACCGAATGTAACTGCTCAATCCATTGAGCCGAATGTAACTGCTCAATCCATTGAGCAAATAAAAACGCCTGATGAATCAAACAACTACACACAAAGACGCCCGATAAATCGGGCAACTACAACTTTGCAGTCCATACAGTCCTTCCTTGACGAATACATATCCGCATCACCTGCCAAAAAAGCAGAGATGGCAGCAACACTCGGACTTTCCGTGGACCAACTTGTCAATCTCTCCGCAGAAACCGCTCAGCAAATCTTAAATTATTTAGAATCACAAGGTGCTCAAATTTTCAATTGTGCTATACAGGCACTGAAAAATATTTTCACCGGTCAAGGTGTCCAATATAACATCAATGATGTTGCCGCAAAAGCAATTTTGATTGACATCATCACCGGCAGTTTAGTAGTTGCCGATGCATCGGTTGTAGTTGCCGATTTATCGGCGCCGTTGCAGTTATCAATGTTCTCCATCCAAAAAACCGCAGCATTGTACGGCGTCCAATTAACCGGTTATTCTACCGATATAAACGGTTTAGCCGCAGCGGTTGGCGATGTAGCGGTTGGCGTAAGCCAACACGGTGTAGTTGTTCATCTTGACCTCGGCAACGGCATAGGACATTTTGTTGTCGTAACATCTGTCCGGGACGGTATTGTAATATACATTGACTCTGACGGTTCAACAAAAACGGTTTCGCAGGAAGAATTCCAGAAACAATGGACAGGCAACATCCTTTCAACAAACAAAATCGCTGCCGGCAAAGTATTATCTGTGGCTACCTTGCAAACCCTCCGCGGTGCGTTCATCGGTGGAGCAATATCTCAAATAATACAAGCAATGATACAAGCAATAATCGAAGCAATAATGCAGGCACTTATAAAAGCAATAACAAATGCCATAATGCAAAAAATAGTTACAGGCAAGATTGATTGGAAGGCGTTAGGAAAACAGTTTTTCAGGGATGTTGGGATGTCATTGGCTATGATGGGAATTGCCGAGGGACTTAGCAAAATAAAGATAGGTGCTCTTGGCAATAACCTTGGAAAGGTTTTGGGTGGTTTATCAGAAAATCCGTGGTTCAAACAGGCCGCTGCTGTTGCCAATTTGGGGTATTTTTTCTTTGAAAGACACAAAAGAATTCAAGGTAAAGAAGTCCCCAAGAGCATAGAAAAATATTTCAAGATGTTTGCATTAGTATCAGCCGTATCCGTCTATATGGCGACATACATAAAGGCAGCCCCAGTTAAAATAGCGACAAAAGATGTACCGCAGTTTGAATTTGATAAAAATTGGGACCAATCTATTATCCCAGTAAAACCCGTAGATGTACAACCATATAAAAATTTGTTCTGGGATAACATTAAAACAAAAATGAAATTAGCATTTCAACTGCACGATATCCAGATGGCGTTCAAAGGAGTGCAAGGCAAAGATGTTACCGCAGAAGACAAGTTTCTCACAGCGATAGGAAATATATTTACTGCTGTAACAGGTATTTTAGATAGAAAGGGTGCAAACAAGGACGATACGGCGCTTGCCCAAAGCAATTTTATCGCGGAAAATATATTTTCAATAATTCGCAATATAGCGGATGTCGCATTAGCAAAAAAACAATATAAATATGACCAAAAAATGCAAGAATTCAAAGACAAATACGGACTAACCGACGACGAATATGACGAGATAATGAAAGCAAAGGATGATGGTAAACGGGTTGATTGGAAAAAGTATGGTATAGAGGACGGCGAGAAGTTCAACGATGAACTAAACGACTTGAGCAAAGAACGGTATGCCGATACCCGTGGCTGGGCAAGAGTGCAGTCAATAGGCAATCTTGGACTATCGGTTACAGGAATTATTTCTCAGACCAATTCTAAAATTATAGAAGCAACAACAGAAACGGCGGCAAAAAAAATGGCGACATTTTTACCCGCCAGCAAAATAACTTATAGTGCCAATATGTTCATTGGCGAATTGCTAACTTTATATGCGTTGTCCACATCAGATTATGAAAAAGCAAATGAACGACTGAAAAATGCAGACGTTGCCAAGAAAACCGCCGAGATGTCAAAAGCATTCTCGGACCTCAGAGAAAGTTCAATAAACATCAGAGAAGCAAAAAAAGAATATGGTTGGAAATGGGACTATCCAACGATGACTTTTGACAAACAAACCGGCAATGTAGTAGGTGCCGAGTTTATAAAAAATGGAATTACTTACAGAATGCAATTTGAGAAAGAAGAAAAAAAACCTGATGAACAACACAAACTTTTGGGACCCGTAGAAACAAATAAGGGGCAGAAAGTTAGCGTTGTTCCAGCAGAACAACAAAAAGGAGAATATTATAATAAAACATGGAAGAGCGTGTGGGAAAGCAATGATAATGGAGAACAACATAGAGAAGGAATTGATTACAACACAGCACGCCAAAAAATAGAAGATTTCCAGAAAACAGATTTTGGGTTTAAACAATTTGTAGGACAGTCCGCCGTCGATTTGAAAAATTATTTAATCCAGTTAAAAACCACTGGTCTTGGTGACTATTTCAAGAATAACCCTGAGGTTACGGGAATACAGGTTGGCAATTACTCAATTTCTGGCGATAAAGATGGCAATCTATCAATTACTCTGTTAACTTTTAGTGGGAAATCTTTCTGCACGGTGGCTACTTCTGGCGAAACTGTGGAGGTTAGATATTTTGCGGAAATACAAAAAAAATGGAGATAGAAAATTAGTGAATGGAGCAGTTATTAATGAAGAGAACAAAAATGCCCTTATATCTAAATTGAGGCAAGAAGGTTTTAATGAAATAAAAACAGTTTTTTCTGACAAGTCAATAAAGAAAAACAAAGATAAAATTGATATAGATATAGTGGAAACATTATATTCGTCGGTAGAAAAACAGAGTTCGCAACAAGAGGAAACTACCAAAGATGCAAAATTAGCACAATATTCTAACACGGTTTTGTTTGATCCAGCAAAAACTAACATTTTGGAGGGTGGTACCGTTGAACTTGGTACAAACAAAGGAACGCTTAAATACAAACCTCTTAATGGTTCTGTTGGTGTGACATTTTTGGACGATAAAGGCAAGGTCATTGCTTCACTGGATAATCTGGGCAGATTAGGTGAAGGAATTTACAATGTAAGTTACAAATCCGGGAACAACATTATTTCTAAAGTTGTAGGCAACGGAATAACTGGCGATGTAGTATATAATGATGGAAGGTTGCTTGCTGGTAAGTATGATCCCAAAACGGGAGAGTTTATTCCCGATGTGGCAAAAATAAGAATAAACGGAGATGCTGGTGGGGCTTTCTTCATAAATCTTTTTTGGGAAGAGGACGGAAAAACTCCGGTTATGGGCTTTACTAATGCTGGGCGAGAAAATGAAAATTATATTTTATCGCCGGCATTGCTTGGAGTTCCTGAATTTAATAATATTTTGGGTCCAGGAAATATCTTAAATCTGAATTTCAAGGTAAAAGGCAGCGCATTGGAATGTTCGGAGTCGAGACAGATTGACTTAAACAACGGCAGGAAAATTTCTTTTGAAGATTTTACAGTAAAATTGCAAGGAACGGCAATATTTATCTCTGGGAAAGCAACTTTGGTTGATGACAAACTTACAACAGAGAATACTTTTGGGAATGTAACTTATGAAGGTGGTAAGATTACGGCGGGTGAAAGTATAACTCACCAAAAAGGCACAAAAATCGTCGGCAATGTAGAAACAGAAGTAAATTTGACAACCAAAAGAAATAAAGATGGTATTTGGCAAGATGGCGATGTTGTCGTTTGCGAATATAAAAAAATTGATGGTAAAAAGGTTTTGGTATCACAAGATAATAAGACGTTTGTTGATGCTACTTTTGACAACGATGGTATTCTCACAGGTGGTGTCGTTGACGCAAAAACCGAATATAAATTACAAGGTGAAAACCCTCCAAGAATATCATTTTCTAATAAAACAACCGTAGTTGATAAAACAACCGTAGTTGATGGAAAAATAATTCAGGAGTGGACAATCAATGATGAGGTTGTTAACCCTGCTAATGTTGAGCAACTGCAAAATAAGTATAATGCTCTTCATACATTGGCCGATGGGCGACAGTTGGGACTGGTTATACAAAACGATAATGGCAAAATAAATATTGTGAACAAAATAATGGACGGCAAAACTGTTGTCTGGGACAGCATAAACAAGCAGATAATTACCACAAAAGACGACATAAAACTTGTTGATTCCAAAACTGGGAGCGATTATTATCTTATCAACGCAGGCAATGTCATTGCGAGAAGTCCCGCAAAGCGGGACGACGAAGCAACCTCTATCAAGGATGAGTACAAGATATTAGAGTTTGGTGGTGGGTTTGTTAAGATTCAACGAGAGAACAATGAGAATTATTGTGTGAAGATGAATGAAAACAAAATTTCAGACGATGAAGAAAAGTTTGTAATAAATGGAGATCTGAAAAAAGCGACAGATGATGGAATTTATCAAACTATAACTAATGAAACAGGTAGAGTTACACAAGAGAATTTGTCTGATGAAGATGGCTTGATTTTGTCAAGAACTTACAATCAAGATAGATCCTTAAAAATTGGGTCCCCGAGAAAAAATTACGAATTGCCATTAGGTGGCAACAGCAAACTCATATTTAATGTAGGGCAGGGCTTCAGCCCTGCTATGTCATCTGTGTTGTTTGACAACAAAAATGAGATAACAAAAGTTGCTGGTTCAGTAGAACGAGAAGCAGGCGTGCAAGTCAAAGTCGGCGAAAAAGATGTTATCGCAACATTCAGATGGTCGTTGAGCATGACTGCAGATAAGGACAATAAAGACATAGTGAAGCACGACATAGTAAGTTTGAAAATTGGTGAGTTTGAAAAACAGGGCAATACAGAACAAGATAAACAGTTCATACAAAATTTGTATTTTGCCGCAGACAACAAGTTATTCCGCAGTATTAAACCTGACAAGGGGAATATAACTTTACAAGGGGTGAAAATTGAAAAACTGAATGAGTTATTGCGAGGCACGGCAACATTTGGTGGAGGCAAAGGAACAGCCGTTGATTTATTGCTGGACGGGCAAACAGGTGAAATATCATATAAACCGGCTTTAGCCCTGCTTACGACCCCCCAAGATTTTCAAGTGACAATCGCAAAACTTGGTGATAAAGAGAAAGTTGAGGGAACATTCAAGCAAGGTTTTAACCTATCTTTTGGTTACAACGATGACTCAAAACCAATAATTGTTTTAGGTGGCAAGTTCACCGTTAAAGGTAAAGGGGATATAATTTTTGTGGCAACAAAACAACCCGACAAACCCGACCAAAAGGGAACACAAGAAAAAAGAGAAGTTGTTGTTGAAACAACAGGTAAGATAGATGTATTGCCCGATGGTAGCAGTATTGTTCATACCACCAACGATGTTGAAACAACAATTTCCATAATTAACGGTCAGGCTGTAATTGTTGGTGCAGGCACAACTTTCTTAGACGGATCAACTTATCTCGGTAAAAAAGTTAAAGGCGATATAAAATTAGCGGGTATAACAAAGGACAACCAACCAATGTTTGTAGCAATATCTGGCACGGCGTTGCTTATTGATAGGCAACAAGGGATTGTTACCGAATATAATACGAAAGGCGAAGTGCAAAGTTATGTGGGGGGAATACTGAAATCTCTTGATGGTAAAGAAGAATTTATAAAGGGTCGTAAGATGGAGGAAGTTATAGGGGTTTCAGGCAATCAGTACAAACTTTCTCCCGACGAATTTGTGTTTGAAATTGGCAAAAACGATCTTGTTGCTTGTAAGAAAGGTGATTATGAAACTTTAACTGCTGCTGTTGAAAATAATGGCAGAGGAGAAGTAAAAATCTATGGAAAAATAGTGGTAGGCGATGAGCCCCTGCCCAGTGGTAGAAGCGAGCGAGAAACAGAAAAGGACTCGCTTGGGCATTTTGCAACAATAAATACTGAGATTACAAACGGCGTATTAAAAGAAACATTAGTTGTTGGAAAAGACGGCTATCGGCTCAAATTAAATGAAAACACAACAGCAGTACTTCCCGAAGGAGAATACAACCTTTTAGAAAAAGACATTATTAAATGGATAACCAAAGCCAAGCCAATAGAAATAGTAGACGGCTATAAGACAATCGAAAATCAAAATGTTGAGATATACACCAGATACTCATTGAACAATGAAAATAAATTAACGGCTGAAATTGGAAGTATTAAACTTAATGGAAAAGAAATAAAAGAAAACAAGGTAATATCGCTTGCGGGTCAGCAAGAGTTAGGAATCTTATGCAGTGGCGGAGAAGTCGTAAAATATGTGATAAAATCCGAGGATACCAAAAACATTAGATTTACAACCGATAAAAAAGGGTTGTCGGGCATAGAAGAAGATGCAAAAGACCTCGCAGGTAATCTGTTTGTAATTATTTATGCTTCTGACGGTCTATTGTATTGGAATAATACGAACGAAAAAAAGAATTATATTTTGACCGAAGAAGCAAAAACGGATGCGAGTAAATGCTTAACATTAGAATCCAAGCAGTATGTAAAGTTTGGTTATGATGGTAGGGTACGAAATACCGGCCATATCTACCAGGGCACACAAATAAAAGATGGTGGCGGATTATCTAATGTTGCCCGCAGATACTTAAATGTAGCGGTGGCTGTAAATCCACCTGTAGCGAAGTCCGATGTAATCTCGCCGTCATTGCGAGGAGCGGTAGCGACGAAGCAATCTCATGAGATTGCCACGAGCCATATGGGCTCTCGCAATGACAGCGACGAAGCAATCGCCAACTATCTGATGGAGTCCATTTGGGAATCCTTCCAAGAGGGAGCAATCGCCAAAGAAGAAAGAATTCCCGCAGGGTTTGTTATTAATGCACACAAATACTTCTTTGGTGTTACCGCCGCTGAGCAATCAACCCTATCAACCCTTGGGATACTCGGAATCCCAATCCAAACCCGCACACTTGTCGTGGATGTGGAAGAACAGGCAATTAAGGATCCGCATCTTGGCATAACGCAGGACCTATTTGTTAAACAAGTTGAGCAGGAAGGAAAATACATTACATTTTTCTATAGTTTGGTAGACGGTGCGACTGGTAAAAAAGAATATAAACCCGTCTATGCCACCGTCGGTGTTGATAAGGACTACACAAATAAAGAAAAAATCGCAGAAGTGATAGTTTTTGCTAAAGACGAATATAAAAAAGACGACCCGAACATAATTAGCAACGGAATTGAAATTAAAAAAGATAAAATTCTTACTGCCTTTGACAAATCAACAATAATTGTAGAAAGTAAACAATCAATAGGAGAGAATTATGAAGAAGTTACAATAAGACAAGCTATACAGCAAATAAACAAAACAGAACAAGCATCGCAAGAAAAAAAGACCGTCGAAAGAGACTTATACAAAGAAGTAGAGATGCAGATACTGCAACTGAACAAAGCGGGTATAGAAGTGGAAAGTTATACCGTGGGCGATAATAATATAACATTCAAGGTTCGCAATGGGGGAAATATCACCGTTTCCAAGCAAGCGATTGATGCATCCGTAGGTGGTGTAGAGTTTTACTACAAAGATAAGCAATTTGCTACGGCTTCAGGAAATGCCAAGGACGGCTATGGAATAATATGTAAGGCAGGCGATAATGCCGTTTTGATGGCAAGTTTAGATACTGAATTTAAGAAAGAAAAAGATATAATTTTTACACTCGGTAATGACCAGATAACAGCTGGGCTCACGGCATATAAAAAAGAAACAGCGGATAAAAAACCAGTAGAATATGCGGGCTATAAAGTTGATGAATTAGCAGCTGACAATACCGCCAAAATTACGCTGCTAATAAACAAAAAGAGTGAAGTAGCGGTGGGATTGCCATCCCACGATAATTCACAAAGAGCAGGCACTTGGGTTCGGGAATTGGCTGATGTGGGAGAACTTGGTTCCATAGTTGAAGTTTATAGCGATAACAAGGAAGAAGATAATAATTTATACTATGAATTTGAATCTAAAAAGGCAGATGGAACACCCGGAATAACCAGAGTAAAAATAATTGGGACTGAAAAAGTGCCACAAACAATTACACAAAAAATTGTTGTTCAAGGGAACAGGGAAGTTGAGGTAAAGTTTAGTGGTGTTTGGAAGGTCAGTGAAGGGAAAATTGTTATCGCAGACATTCATACAACAACAAAAATTGGTAAAGAAGATGTCGCGGTTGGAATCATCAAAGAATATGGTACATGGTTCGCATTCACGGAAAAAGAACTGAAAGAAGCGGGGGAAGCAGGAATTACATTGGATATTCTTAAAGGCGCAAAAAATAGTACAGGAGAGACAGATGTCAAAGCAGTTTTTACAGGGAAAAAAGTTGGAAAAGAAATTATAGTTGGTGTCAAGGAAACATATAAAGAAATTGGTGAGGGTGTGCAAAAACAAAAAGTGAAAGTTGGGGTTTTTGAGATAAAGAAGCAATGGTATGCATTAGCAAAAGATGAAAAAATTCTAGTTCCGGGGCAAGATTCTATTAAAGCATTCACCATAGATGCTAACAAGAAGGAAACGGAAATAGATGTTAACTTTGTTCTGTGCGGTACAGAGGGAGCAGAAGGAAAAATTGACATTAATATTAAAAATACAATCACAATAAACAATCAGCAACAAGAGGTTGTTCTCTACGAAAATAAAGAAAAAAAATTATATGCACTCACGGAAAGGCAAACAATAGACGAACTAACCTGCCAAGAAACACTGATTAACAACAAAACAGTACTGGCTTTGGTTGGACAAAAGACACAAGGGGAACTTAAAGAGATTGGAATAGATATTGGGTTATTGCTCGGTAAAAAAATCACAATAGATGCAGGCGAAAAAATAAATATTGCGCTCACTTCTCCCGGAACACTTGTAATTACCGACAATGTTAAAGTAAAACACAACAATACAACTAATACAGATATTGAAAATATAATTACCAGCATTGATGCAATGGACATTACCAAAAAAGAGAAGCAAGAACTCAAGAAAAAACTTAAGGAAATTAACAAAAACACTATTTCTAATGAAGCAGGCGGCAATATCTGTGCTGGAACGCAGTTTGCCCTGACAAAAGATGGCTGGGTGATAGCAAATGGCGGATTCCAACTTGGAGCAGGACAAACCATGGCAGTCCTGCAAAAGGGTGGTAGCGATGGGCGTGAGCCCACAAGTAGCGGTGCTGGTGAACTAATCATAAAAACCAATGCCGATGTTGATGAAATACAGATTGGTAAAGATAAATTATACATAGTACGAAGTGGTGTAATAGCAATTTCCAACGACCAATTCTTGTTCCGTCATGACGGTGCTACATTTCAGGTTGGCTCCAATTTAGCCGACAGAGGGCTGATTGAAGGTGCGGCTTTAACCATGACATATCAAAACGGTGAATTAGTTTATTATACAACAGATAGAGTTGAAACAACGCAGGGTACAGGTAAAAATAAAAAAACGGTTAAAGTAGACGCAGTTGCCACAACAACAAAAGATTTAGGCGAAGGACAGAAATTGGTAGTTAATTATAACAATAACGGTGTGACGGGTGGTAAAGTAGTAAAAACTTTTTCAGTTTCAGGTGAAACAAAACGTGAAATAAAATTAATTAGTAATATGGGTATAGATAAATCTCCATTAGGGAACTACAATGTTCTGAAAACCAAAGACGACAAACTTGTAATTACTTCCACTGTTTTATCCGATTCAAGGTATGATGGTGGCAAGCCAATGAAGTTAATAGACAGTGTTAACCAAGAAGGTAGCACGAAACTTAAGAATCTTATAGCTGAAGATGAAGCAGGAGATATTCACGGCTACCAACTTACAGGTGAAAATAATATTAAACAAATCTATGAAAAAGTTGTTTCTCCGCACGGTGCCTTAACATTTACTTATGATCTTGGAAAAGATGTTGAAAAAGCGGATAGAGTAAAAGCAGAAAATAGTACGACTCATAATAAAGTAAATTTGTTAGAACTTCCTGATAAGAAGATGCTTGTTATTGAGCATATTGTAAAAAATAAAATTGTTGTTGGTGTTAGTGTAAATAAAATTTCTTTTAACAGCGATACTGGTGAGTACAAAATCGGCGAAAAGTATACAAAAGAATTTAAAATTGCTGAAGATGAGAAAGGTACTATTGTGAATGTGATATTAGATCCAGGAACAAAAAAACTTAAATTGGCTTCAATAAGAAATAACAAAGGCAAAAATTTAGGAGAAAATGCAGTTTTATACTTTGCTGGGAAACCGGTGCGAGTTAGAATTAACGCGGCAGGTGATAATGTGTCGCCATATAAAAATGATTCCTTCCAAGTTTCATCTCCGAAGAGTCAACAAAAACCCATAGTTCCACAATCCGGGCCAGTTGGCGGAATATCAACGGCACGATCTGATGCATCTGAAAAAAAACCTGGTATTAAACCTGTATCTAAAAAATCTCAAAAACATCCACAATTTATTGAAAAACCGGGATACAAACCTACTACAATGCCACAAGCACAGGAAGATACACCATTTGCCAAAAGGGTGGTAAAAATCTTCGCCGCGGTAGATAAATTTGCAGATGAATTTTTTGCAGGAAATGAGGTGCCACCTAAGTCAGCGCTTGCCAAAGAAAAAAACACAACAAAAAAAGTAGGAGGACCAACTGAAGCAGGCAATCAAACAACAACATCAAGTCCGGATAGCATAACTCCGAAGTTCCAACCGAAAGTTTCTACGTCGGCTCCTTTGCCTGGCGAAAAACCTTCGGATTCATTTGCATATGGCAATGGAAAAACTATAAATTTTGGTCGCGTTGATGATATATCAGGGAAGTTCACAAACAAAGGAGTTTTTAATTTTGATACCATAACAGGTGCATTAACGGTCAACGCTGTGCTGGTTTGTCCTGATGGGACAAGTGAAACTTTTAATGAAAAAAATCTTCTTATAAATGTTCTCCGTGCACCACCTACCGGTAGTCCTCAACAGAGTGCACAAGGTACAGTTCAAACGAAGAGAACCGCCGAAATGACTGTTTCTGGTAAAATTGTCGGTGAACAAAATGTCACATTCAGAACTACCGAAGGAACCGTTGAATATGGTGTTATGGTTGGTTTTCAGGATGCATTGGACGGAAAATTCAAGGGCAATCTGAATCTTACATATTTTACCGTAGGGACAAGAATTGAAGTGCCATCCGTTTGCAAATTAAAAGTTTTTGGTGGTAGTGAGGTGGAGCATACAACAACAGAGGGTAAAACAGCGTATACAATTTTACAAGACGGTCAATTAAAATTTTTGGGCAATGTAGCGATTGATATTAAAAATCAAAGCGGATTCTTGGGGAATTTAAATTTTGTATCCAGCATAAAGAATGAAAATGAATTTAAAGTAGATGGCAAGAAAGTAGTAATAGGCAGAATTATCTATAATGAAGAATCTACAATAACAGGTTTCAATGGTGAGGTGACTGTACTTAAAAAAGAATATGGGGCGTGGAATAATGATGTGATAGTTATGTCTTCTAACAAAGAGTTCCCTTCAGAAAAAAAATCACCTGTCCAAGATAAGAAATCGCCAGACCAAAATCAACTCGCGATTTGGGAAGGACTTTCTTTTGGAGTGAGAACAGCCGAAGCAGGCAATAGCGACACAGTGACATCAAAAGTAGATAAAGGCAATATAAATATGGGCGGTGGGTATTATGTAGGCACAAACTCTCCCGTTCTTGCTTTCCAACAGGGTTTTGTCCGAAAAGCAGGTATGCAAGTTGTAAAAGAAGGAATAACGAGATCTGTTGAGTGGGGATGGGAAATTGTTACGCGGATATCTGGCGGATTGGATGTTTTTTCTGGTAATGCCCTTATTATAGGTGAAGGCATAGAGAGAGGTCTTTTTACAGGATCGATTAAGTATGATGTGGATAGGAGCATCGGTGGACAACTATCCCTGCAGGGCTATAGCAAATTATTGGGCAAAAACTACCAGAATCTTGACGAAATTACTCAAGTAGATGCAAATAAAGGAGCATCTATTTTTGCACTTGATGCCGCATGTTTAATTCCTGTTGGTAGATTGGCTATATTGGCTACAACAGTTCGTGGTCTGGGTGCAAGTGTTGTGATAAAAAATCTTATAAATATAGATATTGGCAAACTTGCAAAAGGTGTTATATTTGATGGGTTAGTAGCAGGTACAGTTAATTCAGTTGCTGATACTGTATTAAGAGACATCCAAGGACAAGATATAAGTTTTGGCACAATTACGGGTTCATTCGGCAGCGGTTTCTTGTTAGGAACCGAAATTTCATTAGGTACAAGGGTGTTCGGTATAGGTCTTAGTGGGTCAAAGATTCACCAATGGGCAGTAAAAGTAAGCGAAGGTATAGGTAGAGGTTCAAAAATAGCTAATTTCGGAAGATCTTGGGGAGCAAACATTGTTAACAAACTTGTATCAACATCTGAAAAAGGTTCGCGTTTAATAACATTTAGAGGAATAGGCGGGTTTGCAGCTTCAGGACCATTTTTTACCACTTGGGATGTGGCTATACAGAGTATAGCAGAAAGTTGTAAAAATAAAGAATGGACACTATCCTGGACGGGGATGAAATTGGAAGACGGAGGAATCTCTTTGGAGCAAAAATTTCTAATGGAACCATTCCAGTTTGCACAAATGGGTATATGGTTAACACCGGCACTGGGGATTTTACAGATGCCACTCAGTGCAGCAACTTCTGTTGTTGGTAAAGGGAGGTTTGGGACAGCATTAGAAGTGTTTGCAGAACAACATGGGTTTAGAGGTTTATATAAGGCAGGCAGGACATTTTTTGCTGGTTCAGAGCATAAAACTGTAGCAAAAGATTATATGGCAGGGATGACAAAGCGTGGCGGGGTCAGTATGTTGTCAAAACCAGGTTTGGTAAGTATGGTGGATTCTGCGGGGTTTGTATCAACAGTGTTGCAAGTTGGAAAATATGTTGGTACCCCGCTTGGTAAATATGTAGGGGGGCTTTTTGGTTACAAAGGTGATGATTTAGAAAAATTTGCAAAAGTTTTTGGTGAGAAATTCTCCTTTGCGTTATTATTTTTTGTGCCGACAAAAAATATAAATTATGGTGCCTTAAAAGCACACGATATTTTAACAAAAAAAGGAGGAGCAGAAGCAGTTAAACTATCAAAGGATATAATTTCATCTGACAAAGAAGATAGTGTTTCATTTGAGAGTAACGGTATAAAATACAATCTTGATGGAGAAATAGTAGAAGGGTTAAGAGAAACTGCTTTTGTTTCACAGGTAAAAGGAATAAGAGAACTTCCTGTTGACCAGCAGGTAAAAATTTATGATGAATTATCGAAGGGAATGCTTGGTGGTGAAACTGTGAAAGATAGTGGCATGTATAAAACGCTTGGAGATATACTTAAAGGATCCGGCATACTTGAAAAAAATCCTGGACTTAAAGATTTTGTAGTTACATCCTATCTACGAGATGCTTTAGCGGAAAGTTCAGTTAATCATTTATTAAGTGATTCAAATGGTGATGTGTTAGAAGGCGGTAGACTACATAGCGAAATTAACAAGATATTAAAAAGTTATGATAGTAATAAATTAGCAGAAGATAGTGGCATAGTAGTTACAGTAGAAATGAGGGATATTGCCTTAAAACGAGGGAGAGAACTTGCTAATGAGAAAATCAGCCAAGAATTAAATAAAATAAAAAAGAATGACAAAAAAATAGGTAAATTAAATGAATGGTGTGGGGATAAAAACGATCCTTTATTTTCAATAGTAGCGGGAGAAAGAGTTGTTGAAATAGATACAATTAAGAAAAATATGGGGGGACTTGAAAAAAAATTATCTTCTAAAGAAGACAAAATTAAATACAAAATTAATGAACTAAAAAAACTGCGGATAGATTGTATTTTAACCGGTAAAGAATTAGACGGAGTACCAGAAATTTCATCTTTGGCAAAAGAAATTTTGCAAGCGAAAAAAGTTTATGAGATACAAAAGATAAATGATACGATAAGACAGACAAAGGTCACACGACATAAAGAGTGGTTAGAGATATTAAGGGATTCTTTAGACCGAAGGTTAACCGATGTTCTTAAAAAGAGCGATGTAGTAAAACAACTTAGAGAATTAACAGTTGACAATGTTGGCGGTGTAACAGAAAAGTTGGATTTAGTAAAAAAACTTGATGGTGAAATAAATGTTAATGGCGAAACTTACAAATTTTTAACTACTGATAATGGAGAAATTGTCATAGATAAAGAGGTAGTGAAAGAATTTGTAAAGAACAACAGCAAGTTTATTAAAGAAATTGCAGAATATTATAGCGAGTGCCGACCCGGTGAAACGGGGATAAAACTTAAAGATGCGTTAGCGTTGGAAAAATTTAAGAACAAAAAATTTGACGAACTTTCAATCCCAGAACAGTTATTAATACAATGGGGGATAGCAAAGGCGGAATGGTTAAAGTATGATTTAGCCAAAGTAAAAGTAAATGATCAGAAAGGTATAGCCAAAGTAACAAAAGACCATGAAAAAACATTCGAGGGCAAGATTGAAAACCAGTTTGAGTCAGCATTTAATAACTTAATGGGGAACATAGGAGCGCTGTTAGCAGGTGGAGGGAAAACGGCGACATATTTTGTTGTTTTATCACTTTTAGCATCACAGTTTAAGGATAAAGGAGTAGCAGAGTATATAGTAGCAAAAGAGACAGATATACCACAATTAATGGATAAGGTTAGCAGAAAAATAGCTGATGCGTTAGGATTAGAATTAATAAATGGTGCCGAGTTGTATCATCGTGGAAAAGAAGGGTTAAAAAAACTTGCAGGGTACTATGACGGGCTCACTGATGGGATAGAGAAAGGCACTGCAAATACAATAGTAATTTATGATTTACATAGTAGAGGTTTTGTAGAACTTTCAGCAAGGTCAGATCCCAGATTAGATGCGGCGTTAGATATGTTATCTGCACGAGTGGTTGATGAAGCAGATATAGGTGCAGTGAGCAGGGTATCGTTTGTTTTTGGTATAAGCAGGAAGGCATCTTCAGAGTTTGTAGGTAGGGTGGAAGGGTTGATGTTAAAAGTTGGTAAAATTAGTGAAATAAAAGAGGTTGATGCTGATGAGTTTCGTAGTAAAAAATATGCGGATAATGATAAAGAAAATGTTTATACACTTGATAAAGGTAGGGTGTTATATTCAAAAGGGTTAAAAGAAAAACTTAATCTATTATTTAAGGATAAAAAACTTGGAGAAGCAATGGTTGATAATTATTTCAGAGCAAGGTTCAATTTTAACAATGGACTTGTAAGTTTTAAGGATGGACAGTCGGTCCCAATTGAACGTGGTGCAGAACAACACGGGACAATAGACAATAGTGCAACATATAATGTCTCTTTGGTTTTGATGAAGATAAATAAGTTAGGAGGAGCCGAAAAAGCTAAAGTAGCCAAAGAAGGGACATATGACAAGAACAAAATTAATATCTCAGACAGCACTGCGGAAACAACTTTGGCTCAGGTGTTCAGAAGACAAAGTGGGAGCATACTAACTTTTGGAGGTTCGGCCACATTAGATGTTGCCGCAGAGATAACGAAATCTATATATGGCAGTAAAGCAGTTGTCATTCAAGAACGCACAACTAGAAAAGATTATCGTGATAAAAGTAAATGGATCAATATAAAATCTTTCACGGAAATATTTACAAGTAGAGAAGAAATTATTGAGACCGCCACAACAAAAGCTCTACTTAGAATAATTGGAGGAGATGGAAGGTCTGGAAGGTTGGTAAACGGAGAAATTGGTGCAACAGGTATAGGAAGAGAAGTATTATTTAATTTGTTTAGAAGATTTTTACCTGCAGCAGAAAGAGCAAAATTTAATGTATTTGTAGAAAGATTAGAAGGTGAACATTGTCTTTCAAAAATTGTAGAATCTTTTGTGGGTGAGTTTGGTTCCTCACCTATAAATGCGGCAGTTAAGCGTCGGCTTACAGGAAAGTTTTACTCAACAAAAGAAGGAAAACCTGTTGAAATTGAAATTAATAAAGTTAAAGATTTAGTAGATGCAACCATAAGAATAATAGATGCGGAAGCAATTGGTAAAGACAAAGAACTAATTTCAAATATAGCGGAAAATACTGCGGAAGGTAGGGTTATATTTACAAACGAAGCCGCACTTAGAGCAACTGACTGGAAGAAGATAGATTTAGTGATATTAGATGCGGAAAACTTTTCAGAAGGTGGTCTTTTACAGGGATTCGGTAGAGCAGCACGAACAGCAGAATATAAATCACAAATAACTGTTTTTGGTAATAAAGAAAAAATAGAAATGAGAGTTAAAACAGCGACCGATATAGTAAATGCGTTAAAACACTTTGATGGTAGTGAAAAATTGGAGTCCAATATAAAGGAACTTTCTAAACTTATTGACAAATTAGAAAAAGGAAAGAAACTTACAGAAAAAGAAAAGGATGAGATTCGTATAGATATAGTTACAAAAGCGGAATCGCTATTACAAAAAACAGAATCAATACTTTTTAAGGCATCAATTGAGTCGCTCCAGATGTTGTTAAAAGATCCCATAAGTAATTGGTTGAAAAGTGACAAAGTAGGAAGGTGGGAGAAAGAAATATTAGATAGAGTTTTACAGAAAATAATTGAGCATAAAGAATCTTCTTTACATGGAGATATTGTTGAAGGTAAATATGATAAACCGTTTGATATATTAAATAACTCTTTTGAATCACAGAAAAAGAATGCTATTTCTGAACTAACGAAATTGAGTAAAGAACTTAAAAAGAGTAAAAATAAAGAATTAAAAGCCGAGATAAACTGGCGGATAGAATGCCTTGAGAACTCAAGTTTTGATAAAGCTTGGAAGACAGTAGGGAAAAAGACAAAAGCATTTACAGAGATATCTCCTGATATGATGACAAACTTAAGGGAGGGTAAAAATCCAGCACAACAAATTGCAGAAATTCTCGCAGGGTTGGGACGGTCCATACTTCCTGTTGAAAGTGGTAGAGGTGTTGATATTAAAAGTGGAAATGTAAAACTTGTTGATAAACTTTCAGAAATTAAAGGTGACCAAAGAACAAAAGATAAAATAGAAGCAATGCTTAAAGACAAAAATAATAGTTTTATATATGAAAAAGGTGGAGAAACATATCTAAGTGAACGAGGACAGAATTTTGTAAATAGTATAATGAATATCGCCAACCCGCAGAATGCTAATGGGCAGAACATATCCGATGATGACAAGAAAACTTTCTACAGCAATCTGAGTAATTTCTTTGGTTTAGAGAAATCGGTAAATCCTTCTGGTTTCATGGCTGATGTGATGATGGCACAGGCAGAACGAATGGCTAATCAGCAACTTTCAGTAGATGGTAAATTAAAATATGCTATAAACATTGCTGAATGTCTATTAAACAGTGGATATAACCTGCAAACAGCATTAAATATCGGACAGATGGTCCCGTTGCTTAATGCCGCCAGTGTGCAATTAGATAAGGAGCAACTGCAAGAGATTATTTCCGCCGAGCATTCTTATGGATTAGAACAATTTTTGGTGCAAAATAGAATACGGGTATCGCTTCCCGCTGCACCATCTATTGTGATGGCAAGGATTATATTAGATAGTAGTGGGCCACTAACCAAGTCCACCTTGCCACTAACAGATATAGTTAATTCTTATGATAAAGTAGTGACAGAATTTGAAGAAGCGCAATATAATCCCAAATCAAGAATTAGAAATGTGTTTGCTCATCGTACAGGCAGAGGAATAAGGAATACCCTAAAATCACTTGAACGAGCAATGAATCCGAATGTTATGGACTTCCTTGGATATTCAGAGAATGCCGACATTTTACTTGCCCTATCCACTATAATGTCAACAAACATTTCTAAAGCAGATATTGAATTATTAGCAAAAAAGAATAGAGAGAATGAAAAATGGTTTAATAAAGTTTTTAAGAAAGTAAAATTAAAAAATTGTGCTGGATTTGTTGATATGTCACCAGAAAAAAGAATTACGCTTGTTCACAATGCTCTACACTCCGGTATCATTGATAAAATAATCAATAAATGGCCATTTGGAAAACATGAAGAAGATTTAATTACAAAGTTACAATCATTAGTTGATGAATCAGATTTATCTGTGGAAGATGCTATTTGGGTTGCAAGTCCACTGCTGGCATCATCGGTGGATGTAAATCCACCTGTTGGAAAACATGAAGAAGATTTAATTACAAAGTTACAATCATTAGTTGATGAATCAGATTTATCTGTGGAAGATGCTATTTCTGTTAAAATGTTGAAAGATTTAGCGATTATAAATGGAACATTGTCAAGTAGAGCGATTGCAAAATTAGGAAAAATCATAGAAACACCAGCAGTAAGTATTGAAACTAAAAAATTATCTCTTGATGCATTGGGAATAGTAGCAAAAAGTGAAAAAGCAAATATAGATATTAGAAAGGAAGCAATTACTGGTTTAGGAACTACAATTAAAAAAGGGGAAGATATTGCAGACGAAACAAAAGAAACTATTGAATTGGTAAAATATGCCACAAAAACATTAGAAACTGTTAAAAATGCCCTCCTCGTTTCTGGTGGGAAAAAGGAAAACAAGGAAAGCATAGACAAAAAACTTAGGCTACTTTCAACTATGCTTGAAGTTTATCCCGAACTAATTAAAGGACTTACTCCCAAGAAAATTGAGAATGTTAGAAATAATGTCATAGCGGAGGAGCAAAGTAGCGGTGGCCTACGACTCAACTGGGGCAGCATCACTTTTGAAGAGTTCGTAAATGCGGTAAAAGAAGGAAATTTTGTAGAAATATCTGAGAAACTTGGTGGGCCGAAACGACTAAAATATCCTGTAATCAGCAAGCCGTTGATTGGTTTAAGAAATTATATTCTTGATATTGTAGCCCTGTTTCCCGCAATTGGTGCGCTGTGTGGAATAATTCCAAAACCTTTGAACGAAAATTGGCAAGAAAAAATACAACACATTACCGAAATGCCATTAGCAAATCCTGTAATGTATAAAATTGCCTTAAAAATTGAGGAACTTGTAAAAGAGAAAAATGCCAAGATTGATCAAAAGGTTGATGAGATGTTGAAACGACCAATGCAACCAGGACAACCAACAACCCAGGATATGCTATTGTCTAATCTTGTTGCATCAGACCAATTTACAGAAGAGGATTTACAAAAACTCGATGCCACCAAAAAACATGAATTAGCCAAGCGCATTTTTAGCACCCAATTTGGCATTGGCAAAACCTTCACTCCATCCCAGCTCACAATTGGTGAGCTAATTGAAATTGCTGGTAAGATTACTCTAAAATTAGAGGAACGAGTTAGTTTAAAAGATGTCCTTACAATTGCCGACTTGACTTTGAATGAAAAAGAGAGAACGACAATCGGGGCTAATTATAATACGGTGAAAGAGATGTGTCCGTCAAAAGATGACGAATTTGCCAAGAGTTTAACTATTGCTCAATTATCAGATGAAAAATTTGTTAGCAAATCAGGGCGAAGCAAAGCTACTATAATAACCGAAGAAGCAAAGCAAAAATATAAAACCTACCAAAAAGACACTTTCGAGCAACCTGTGGAAATTGTTGCTGGTGTAGGGCAAATGGGCAAACTCGCAAAGGTAGCAAGTGTAAAAGGTAACATTGTTACAGTACAAGATTCACGGGGAAAGACGCATACCTTTAATTTAACCGCTGGTAAGGAATTAAACATTACTGAAATTACTAACTTAAAATCTCAAATCGTGGCTATGATTGAAGGTGACGATGTGTGCAAAGGGCTGATAAGTGCTATATTAAGTCGTTTTGAAACATCGCCACCACAATCGCTACCGCTACCGCTACCGAAACTGTACACTTTTGATCTTCTTATTGAAGATCTATTTGGTTTTGCGTGGCCACAACAAAAACCAAATTTAATTGCTCTCCATCAATCACTTCGCGATAACCCCATAGCATTATTCCACGAACTATGCGAATATTTAGTTAGATCAGAAATTTTAACACTACGATTAGAAGACAAAACCTTAATAGTTTCTATAGACAGACAAGAAATTGGGCGTCTTACTCTTGATATGGCGACAACATTAAAGATTGCACAAAACCCCAACAATCCTCACTATCTTTTAAGAGCACTCCAGCGACAGGTATTGGGTAGGGAAGATGTAAAATTAACCCAGAAAATAAAAGGGTTACAACCAACAAAACCAAAAGGCGCCGGGGTGGAGGGGGTTGTCGTTGATGGTGTTGTAGATAAGTTAATTGATATAGCAATGATAAATCCTGAAGGAGCGATGAGAGTACTTGAAGCAGATTTAGCCGCCGATAGTATGAAAAGTAGAAAAGATGAATATATTCGCGAATTGTTAATAAATACAGACAGGGAAATTAAACGGAATGCTGCTTTAACAGAAGTAGAAAAAAATAATTTTACGGTGTTTATGAAGGAAATTAAGGTTATGTATCGTCCTGCGATAAGAGGTGGAATAGATATCACCGGTGACCTAACAGTAGAAGAAGTTTTTGGCGATTTATTTGACCAAATTCAAAAAGAAGCAGATGAAAAAGGTCTACAATTTGGGCTACAACTTGGTTTGCGTGTTAATATGAATGAAAAAGAAATTGAAATAATTAGTGTATGTAAAGAATCAAATAAAAAATCAAGTATTGAAATTAAATTAGTAAAAGAATTAGCAGATATTTTTAAACAGCACTTTGCCGGGTATAAGTTAAGCGTTTCTGGTATAGTTGGGCCTGCTTTGGCCATCGGAATTTATGAAAATTTTGATAATGTTGAGTTAGGATCTAATAGATTGGGGATAAAATCTGATAAGTTAGGAGTAGTGCTTAAAGAAACAAGGGAAAAGTATAAAAAATCAGTAAATCCAAACCAAGGTCTTGTTTATCTAGGCGAAGAATTGTTAATGGGAATTTCGTTAACTGCTACGGTTCCTAAAGAAAAACAGCGGCAACCCATCGATGGTGGTATTCCTGTGGGGCAGTTGGCATCTTTTGCAAAAGAAAAGGTAGAACAAGCAATAACTATATTTGATAACGATGTGAAAATAATGGATGTGAAAACAGAGAGGGGTGCTGTATATATCCAGGGATTGCTTAACGAAATAAACACAGCACTGGCAGAACCAAATCTTGCGGATGCTGTGAGAGGGAACCTTGTAAGGTTCAGGACACACATAATTATTACCATCGGTGGTGCTGCTGTGGCGGCGAAGGCAAATGTTGATGTCAGCGATATCCTGCTATCGGCTGAGGAAGGGCGGGCAATTAATTTATTTAAGTCAGTTGGTAAATATTTTGACAATTTAGAAAAAAGAAGAATGTTGGCTGATCTTGACCCAATTCAAATTGAAGAGTTATTAAAATTGCCGGACGAAAAAATTCAAGAACGAATTAAAGGTCATTTCAGTTTCCTTAAAAAGAAATATCTGAAAGATGAGAATTGTATTAAAACAATTAAATTAATTTGCGGGATTGCTCGGGAGAGCGGATTTAAATTTATAGGATTTGGACCAAGCATAACAGACAAAAAAAATACTGCAATTTTCGCCACCTCCGATATGCGAGATTTAATGAATGATGAAAATAACCCGTTCTTACTATCAGCTCCGGAAAATACAATACTAAAATTTGCCAATTTGCATCGGGTCTGGCCTGAAAAAGCAGAAGAAATAATTAAGTACCTAATACTTCATGAATACGGACATACAACGCCTATATCGGTTCGTGAAATTGAGACGAAAATGAAAGGTAAAGAACGTTCTAAAATAGACATCGCAGAAGAAGGACAAGCAGATGTGTATGCTGTTAGTATGATGAGCAAGGAAGGGATTAGTCCAATGCAATGTATTATTAATTACATTTGGTACGATTTCTATCGCACCAGAGATAAAACAACCAATAAGTCCATTGAACAGTTGTTATCATCAAGAGATGAACTTGCATTTTCAATAGTAAATTTACCTAGGAACGTATTGCCTTTGGGTGATGCACTTAACTATTTATATTTAAAAGACCATATGTATGATATAGCAGATGAGATAATAAAAATTGAAAAAGAGTACCAAGAGCGTTTAACAGCAAAGTCCGTCCAGCCCATCGGTGGTGGTGTTGTTGGTGCCGGGGTGGAGGGGGGTGAAAAGTTCAGGAAAGAAATAGTGACGATAGGAGAAAAAGAAACGACTATATACGTTCATATGGGAGTGAAGGTCAGAATCGAGGAAGAACACAAGGCGATTCAGGACTTCATCAATGAATGTATCAAGATACGAGGCCCAACGTATGAGGATGCGCTCATAAATGGCCTCAAAGGCAAAACCCTCATAATTGACTTCCTCGATAAGAGCCCCAACCTCTACGGTAACTGCCGGAACGACGGCTACATCTACATCAACGCCAACGCCAACGCGCCCCCCGCGCTCGACATCATCGGCGTCTCGCATGAATTGATGCACGAGGCGGGGATAACCGGTGATCAGGGATCAGTGATCACTGAACAGGCGCTGGCGGAAGAAGACGCGAGGTTTATCGCGGAGCACGGCTTGGCGCAGGTTGTGACGAAACTCGCCGGCACAAAGCTCGTAGAACTTACGCCGGAACTCGCGACGGCGCTTGGACTCGCCGCGGCGATGATTCCTGTACCCACCGCGCCGCCTGGCAAAACTCGATTTACAAATCGTCATTTTTCGGAAGAAGAAATAAAAGCTACTTTAGAAACAGTTAAAAGTGGAATAATCGGCGGGGGCGGGATAGAAAGTGTCATTTTGCAGAAATGGATAGAAGAATTTAACTCAGGTAAAAGATCCCATAAGTTGTTTGCATCTGATGCGGAAATGGTTTTTGATAAAGAAGGCAGACCTTTTCTGTTTTCAAATTTTCCGACTTTTCATAATGTGCTGTTTTCCTGCTCCTTTTACGGAAAATTAGCTGAGTTAGCGCTCACTTTGTACCCACTCAAAATAAATAACGGATACTTAGTGAACTGGAAAGAGACCGGCTTAAATAGCGAGAGGGTTTTTAAAAGATTGTGGGATGAAGCGGAAAAACATGAGAGTTTCAACGATTTTATAGCGGAATTGAAAAAAAGATTAGATCAAAGAACCGGTCTTGAATTGCCGAAGAATATTAGTTCTGAAGATTTCGAAAAACAAATATTTTCAGAGCAAGGGAAAATATTATTGGACGGTATGCTTAACGAGTTGATTGATATATCTCTGCGCCCGGAGCTAAGCGCGTGGGTTAGGGAATTGGTAGATAGCCGCAGTGGCCCAAGGGATACAACGTGGTGGGATAAAAAAACAACGGATGAAAAATGGCAGATGATCCTTGAACAAATTCATAGCAGGACAGGCAATGGTAAAGACCTGAATAATCTGTTTAAAGGGCCGTGGGGATACAATAACCTGCGTCTTGTGAATGGTTTTTGGGTGAATGGTCCCGAGAAAAGTTTGGGGTTGGCGTCCCGGGGAATTTCTGGGGCTTTAGACAGGGCATTTACGGAAAATGGCATGGTGCCACCTGAAAATTACACCGAAAAGAATTTACCATTTATGCCAATGAGTTTTTCCGAACTTCCTTACGGAGGCGTTTCCTGGTCAGGAGGAGGTAGCATTATAGCATTTTTTGAAAAAAGTGGGTTACCGATCGCATCGCGTGAGGAATTGAGGGATATTGTAAGTAGAATTGGCATGGGAAAATTATCATTTCTCGACGCGGACGAGATAATTGTCAAAAATATTGCCCCTTTAGAAAATTTGAAATGGCTTTTTCTTGAACAAACACAATTTGACCAGCACGCGGGATTGTTAAAGGGGCTCGGCATTTTGGATAAAGTGGTTGTGTTCGGAGTTTCCGCAGGGGGTTTTTACTATCGCAAAGGCGAGGATATATCGGGAAAGAAGAAATTGTTCGGAGTGGATAATTTTTTTGGAAATAAAAAACCGGAGGAAATCGCTCCGGAATTAGGATTTGAAATATCAGCAAGGCTGGCTATAACCGATATAGCAAAAAACGAGTATCTTGCCCAGATTGTTGACGGGATGAGCCGTTACGATCGCATAACGCGATATGCCTTAGAAAAAGGTGATAGCGCTATTTTTACGCCCGAAGAAATCGCGCGTGAAATAGGTGAAGACGCGGACATAGCAATAGACGTTCTTATCCAGATGAAGCGCTACGCCGTGCAGTCAACAACTGTTGACTATAAAGGAAAACGGACTTTGAATATCAGGAAAGCGCGGCATGGAGAAGCGCTTATGGGTTGGGAAAGGATTACCCGCGATCTCACTGCCGAAGAGTGCAAAGCGCGTAGCGCCGCAATCGAAAAAAATATCGAAAATAAGATCGAAAAAGAAATCGAAACGGCATTATGGGTGAGAGCGGAGATAATCCAAAAACCGGAAGTTACGCCGGCAATGGAAGTCGAGGGCACGGTTGTGCCCGGCGTCCAAGTCGTCCCCCCTGGGAGGCCCCTTACCATGGAAACTCTATTTCTAAGTATTATTACGACTGTTGTTGGAACTTTACTCGCGACTGTTGGTGGAACTTTACTCGCGACTTTAGTCGCATTTAGTGGTGTTGACCTTTCTCATTTTGTCTCGTCATTCCCGCATGGTATTAGTGGCAGCGAGGCAACCTCGCTACTACATACTTGGCTTGTTAGCGGTTGGTTAGGCGTTGCCTTGCTTGGTGTGGTAGGTGGCGGTACAAATGTTGTGCCAGCAGGGCAGTTGGTCGGCATTGCTAAAGTCGACCCTAAACAAGCAATAAATATATTCAATATGGATGTAGAAACGATGGAGCGTACTCCATATATTCAAGGATTACTTAATGAAATAGACAAAGAATTAGTAAGCCCCGATATTACAGAGATACAAAAAGAAAATCTGACGGAGTTTAAGAAGTTGGTAACAGCCGAAGTGCCAACAGCGGGGGGACAAATAGGAGTAGAAACAGATACAAAACTGAAATATCCCGCGGTTGAATCAGACATATCTATCAAAGGAGATAAAACGGGGGAAGTAACCAAAGAAAAAGTTTTTGGTAATTTATTAAATAAATTACAGCAGGAAGCGGAAAAGGAAAAAATTATTATAGCAGCAATCTTTAAATTAGAGATAAATATAGAACAGAAAAAGATTGTAATAAATACTCTTGTTAAAAACGACGGAATTGGGATTGAATTAGTGAAAGAACTTTCAGATATTTTTGTCCAGCACTTTTCAGGGTACAAAGTGGATATTCCAAAATGCGAGGGACCTGGTTTAGCTATCCAAATGGTTAGATATTTTAAGGATGTGGAATTAAAGGATGTAGTATGGGTGGATTATGGGAGTGTAGAATTAAAAAATAATAATAAAATAACGATAAAAGGTATTATTGAGGAGACACAAGAAGCATACAAAGTATACAAAAAATCGGGTGGAGATGGTAGAAAACAACCACTTGTTTGGCAAGGTAAAAAAATACAATGGATCTCATTAACCGCGGTTGTTCCTGCCCCAAAAAGCACAGTTGAAGCGGTAGATGTAGCAGAATCTGTTGTGCCCGAAGTGGCAACCGCGGTGCCGACGACAGGATTATTGAAGAAATTAATAAATATAGCGATTGATTTCCCAAAATGGATTATTTTTTCCATAAAGCAAAGAGCGTTTGAGAGGAAAGTTGACAAGTTAAATCTTGGTGCAATTGGGACAGTTGAGGATTTGAAGAAAATTTTGGGTGTAGTGGACTTTGAGAAACTTCTTACTGAAAGCGTAGATGGATGTGTGGCATTTCCAACAGAAACATTTGAGTTGTATTACAAAAAAGGTTCATCGGAGAAAGAGATGGAAGATGTTAAACAGAAGTTTGAGTTATTTAGGAAAGTTCTGCCAAGGTTCAATAAACCGTCAATTATTCAACTTGACGAGGGGAAGTGGGTAATAGTTTTTATCCGAGAAACGACGGAGCCGATTGATACTGATAATGAGACACATCTCTCTGGTGTAAAGAAAGTGAGTGAAAAGTTTTGGAGAAATGGCTACTATGACACAAATCTTGGTAATCCTAAATGGGCAAAGGGTTATGGATATGTAGTTAGAGAAAAAAGAGTGGTGTTTGTAGGAAATGTTGATGGGATACCAAAGACAAGTATAGACATTGCAAAATCTGGTGAAGTGTATGATGGTAGAATAAGAAAATACAGGGATGACCGTATAGTTAGCTTCTGGGATAGAAGGTTTGACATTGACCCGTGGGAAATATTGGAAGATATATCAAGCAAGTTGGCTAAAACAAGAAAAACAGAGTTGAATATGAAGGAGATGACTAAGTTATTCCGCAGCAGAGCGTAAGTGGCAGAGGAGGAATAAGGGGACGCTTCTATTATTAAAGGCAGCGATTAAGTGAGTAAGTGAGTAAGTGAGTAAGAAATCAAAAAGACAGAGATTATCCGCCAGAGGCGGATCCGCTAATTCAAGTGGCGGAGGAAAATGGAGATTGGGTGACAGGCGAACCTACTCGGCAATCTTCCAATCTCGGGTTCACGATTCACGGTTCACGATTCACGGGTTTACAGGAGGTAAAAAAATGTTGACTACAGTCAGGGGGATATGTGAAAACGGAGAAATAAGACCATTAGAAAAAATAAGAATTAAAGGTAAATCAGATATCATAATTACCTTTTTGGATACGGGAAAAGAAAGGAAGCATACTTTTCTCTCGTCCGCTGGTTCGTGGAAGGGCACAGATACAGAAGCATTAAAGAAGCAAATATACGAAAATAGAAAGATTTCTACCAGAGGTAAAGTTAAACTATGATTTCTTATCTTATTGACACAGATTGGATTATTGACTTTCTGAGAGGCAAAAAAGATATAGTTGATAAGTTGACCTCTTTGAGGGATGAAAGTTTATCTGTTAGTATAATTTCTTTAGCAGAGTTATACGAAGGAATTTATGCTTCCGATAATATAGAAAAGTAGATGGATGGATTAAATGATTTTTTAACAGGGGTGATTGTTTTAAATTAATGATGAAATTGCTAAACTATTTGGTAAACAGAGAGTAATATTAAGAAGAGGCGGTAAACTAATTGACAACTTTGATATTTTGATTGCTTCTACATGCCTGCATTATGATCTTATATTAATGACTAATAATCTCAGTCATTTTGATAGAATTAAAGGATTAAAGATAGAAAACTGTGTGTGAAAGTATCGGGACAGTTCTGATACTTCCCCCCTTTTATTAAAGATTACTTGCCGTGGCGAGTTGAAAACCTACTTGGCTACTACAATAAAACCTGAAGAACCTTGATTTTGACATTACGGACAAACATTCCAGGATATTGGCACAATCAAGGTTGAAAGAAATACTCTCGCATCTAAAATAATGGAGATAGATGAATCGTAAAACCATTTTAATAACAGCAGGACCAACGAAGGAATACATTGACCCTGTAAGATTTATATCAAATGACTCGTCTGGCAAAATGGGTTATTTACTTGCGGAAGAAGCAAAAAAAAGGGGAGCAAAAGTAATTTTAATAAGTGGCCCTGTAAATTTGCCACCGCCCAAAAATGTTTGCCCTGCTAGAAGTTCTTGCAACCGACGGGGTATCCAGCAAAACCGGACTATTTCTAACAGGGTAAAAGTTATAAATGTTGTTTCAGCCGAACAAATGTTCGGGCAGGTAATTAAGCACATAAAGACATCCGATGTTTTTATATCCTGTGCTGCCGTAAGCGATTACAAACCCGAAAAATTCTCGAAAAATAAAATTAAAAAAACCGTCGGACCAATAAACCTAAAACTTATTCCCAATCCCGATATCCTTATGTCTTTAACCCAATCTCCTAATTTCTTAATCTCCCAATCTCCCATCATTGTTGGTTTTGCGTTAGAGTCAGAGAATGTAATTAAAAATGCTACTAAAAAATTGAAAGATAAAAAACTTGATATGATTATAGCAAACACGGTTAATTCAATGAACAGCGACGAAACCACTGGCGCAATTATAACAAAAAGCAAAATGACACTGTCCAACGGTGTCACCCTGAATGAAATGAAGGGTCTCAAAATAGAAAAATTTAATAATATTCCAAAAAAACTTTTAGCGAAAAAAATTATTGGCAGAATACTATGACCTATTTTAATAAAACGGTTGAATTAACAAAAAAATATATTGAGCAGATGAAAGCTGATGGTATAACCGAGATAATTGCGGAGGGAGGAAAAGTGCCTGTCAAAAAATTAAAAGCAAAAAAGGAATTAGTATCGGAATTGGAATTACAAAAGATAGCGGAACAGATTAAAAATTGCAAAAAATGTCCGCTTCATAAATCAAGAAAAAACGTAGTGCCTGGCGAGGGAAATCCAAAAGCAAAACTTATGTTTGTGGGAGAAGGTCCGGGGTTTGATGAAGATCGTCTTGGTCGGCCTTTCGTAGGTCGCTCCGGGCAGCTTTTGGATAAAATTATTTTGGCAATGGGAATGAAAAGAGAGGATGTTTTTATCGCAAATATGGTAAAATGCCATCCGATGATTGACCCTTCTAATCCGGATGAAAGAGGAAATGACAGGAAGCCAACGTCCGACGAAATAAATGGCTGTATCTGTTATCTTGAAAAACAGATTGAAATTATCAAGCCGAAAATAATCTGTGCGCTTGGCAGTGTTTCTGCGACGGCACTCACAGGTATAAAAGCGCCGCTCGGGGAATTAAGAGGCAAATTCCACGATTATTGTAGTCCCGACCTTCAGGTCGGGATGAGCCCCGATAAAAAAATCGGGGCGAACAGAATTAAGATAATGCCCACATTCCATCCCGCTGCACTTTTAAGAAATCCAAATTGGAAAAAAGATGCTTGGGAAGATATGAAAAAGATAATTAAAGAGTTAAAATGATTTTAGAGATTGCACTTCCGATAAATATAAACCAGAATTTTGATTATATTTCCGATGAGAATGTCCAAATCGGATGTCGTGTCGTGGTTCCCTTTGGCAAAAAAAAACTTATCGGATTTGTCGTAGGTATCGTAGAACAAAAGTCACAAAAACCCAGAATAAATTCTGGGCTGCGAAAAATAATAAAAGTTGTTGATGCTGAACCTTTGATAAATGATGAACTTATAAATCTTGCGAAATGGCTTTCCGAGTACTATCTGTGTTCTTTAGGTAATGCCTTAAATCTGATTTTACCGTCCACAAGTAAAATTTCTAATACTTACAAAAAAACGGAAACCTTTCATCGTCGAAACTCCGTGGCGACATCAATTGTTCCAACCTTGGAGCAGAAAAACGCCATCAGTAAAATCACCGAAGTACTTGCCCACCCGGATTCCACCAAAAATTTTCTTCTCTTTGGTCCTAATGATTCCGGAAAAACAGAAATTTATATTCAGGCAATTGATTTTTGCATCAAAAATAATTATTCTGCGATTTATCTTGTTCCGGATATTTCTTTGATAAGTCAGTTTAAGGAATTATTGCGTGCTCGTTTTGGCGAGGCGGTAGGTGTGTGGCATAGCGGTTTGTCTTGCAAGGAAAAAAATCAGTTTTTATCACAGATTATTTCCGGCGAAATAAAAGTTGTTATAGGCAGCCGCTCCGCAATTTTTCTTCCTATTGTCAACCCGAAACTTTTTATTCTTGACGAAGAAGATGACAGTTTTTACAAAAGCATACAGTCGCCAAAATATCATGCAAGGGATGTCGCAATCCAAAGGGCAAAAATTACAAAAGGTGTTGTTGTTCTTGGCTCTGCGACTCCGTCAGTAGAAACATATTACAAAACGAAAACAGGAGAGATTGAACTTTTAGAATTAACGGAGAGAATTGCGGAAAGGCCGCTTCCTAAAATTTCGGTTATCAACTTAAAATATGTCCGCTATGTTTATTGGCGGACGATAACAAAGCCGCTGAAATATGCGATGGCAAATGCGCTTTTACAGAAAAAACAGATTTTTTTGCTTGTCAACCGTCGTGGCTGGGCGACCACAGTAAAATGTTCCGTCTGCCAAAATATAATAAAATGTCCAAAGTGTTCAATCCCACTTGTCTCACACAAAAATCCGCCCGCACTCCTGTGCCACTATTGCGGATATAAACAAGGTTTTGTAAGCAAATGTTCCGTCTGTTCAGGTGATATAATTTATACTGGCTATGGCACCGAAAAGGTTGAAGAAATTATCAGAAAAATTTTTCCACAAACCGAAATAATAAGAATTGATGCCGACTCTGAAATTCCGTATTCAAAAATGTTCAGGATTATGAAATCCGGAACATCCTGCATCTTGATAGGAACACAGATTGTTGCCAAGGGTTTTGATTTTCCGAATCTGACAGTCGTAGGAATTATAAACGCCTGTTCCGGTTTGTATTCTGCGGATTTTCGTTCTGCCGAGCGAACTTTTTCGCTTATAACCCATTCAATAGGCCGCTGCGGAAGAGGTTCATCAATTAGTCAGGTGATAATTCAAACGGACAACACCGAACATTATGCAATAAAATGTGCGGCGGAGTTTGACTATGAGTCATTTTATAAAAATGAAACTGAGTTTAGAGAAAGTTTTTTATGGCCTCCATTTATAAAATTGATAAGTATAACTGTGTCAAGCAAAAATGAAAAAACGGTAATTTCTGAGTCGGAAAAACTTGCCGAAAAATTGGACAGTATAATCGGCTTGACCGTTCTGGGACCTGCTCCTAAAGTTGCATCATATAGAGCATCCAAATACAGATGGCAGATACTTTTGAAATTAAAAGAAGAAGATTTTACTGTTGTCCGTAGTGGCTTACTAAAGGCAGTGGAATCTCACAGGAAAAAAGGTGTGAATATCGTTTTTGATGTGGACCCACTTGAAACCGCCTGAAATTTTTGGTAGAATGATATTATGGCAATCCTTCAGATAAAAAAATATCCGGAAAAAATACTGAAAACCAAAACGGAAAAAATCAATCGCATCAACGATAAACTCCTGAAACTTTCCAAGGATATGATTGAGACGATGTATTTTTTTAACGGTATAGGATTGGCTGCTAATCAGGTGGGGCAGTTATCAAGTGTTTTTGTTGTCGATATAAAATCTGGCGGAGTTAAAAAACCGATAGTATTTTTTAACCCGCAGATTTTATTTTCGGAGGATGATTGTTGTCTTGAAGAGGGATGCCTTTCTTTTCCCGGGATATCCACAAAAATAAAACGCGCCAGAAAAATCGTTGTGTGCGGTATTACATCCGACGAAAAAGAAATCAAAATGGAAGTAGAAGGGCTTTTTGCCCGTGTTTTTCAGCACGAAATTGACCACTTAAACGGTATTGTGTTTTTTGACAGAGTAAATTTTTTAAGAAGATTGAAACTTAATAGGGCGTATTTCAGAGTGACACGCAAATAAACGCGAATAAAGAGGAGCGAACATTCGCGTTTTAAAAAATGAAAATAATTTTTTTTGGTACCCCTGAATATGTTAGCCCCATTTTTGAACATTTGAACAAAGTTGAGCCGGTTGTTTGTGTGGTAACCCGCAATGATAAACCGTCGGGGAGGCATCTTCACCCCGTTCCTTCGCCGATAAAAAAAATAGCAATCGAAAAAGATATACCGGTTTTAACTCCTGAAAACTTAAAGGACAAAGGTTTTATCGCTAAACTCTCATCGCTAAACTCTCATCTCGCCGTCGTTGCCGCTTACGGGAAAATTTTACCGAAAGAGGTATTAGATGTTTTTCCATTAGGTTGCATCAATTTACATTTTTCGTTATTGCCGAAATATAGAGGCGCCGCACCTATCCAATGGGCGATTATAAATGGAGAAAAAGAAACAGGTGTTACAAGTTTTTTTATGGATGAAGGGCTTGATACGGGGAAAATAATATCACAGATTAAGATTAGGATTGAGATTGAAGATACTGCTGATATGCTAAGGGAAAAACTTATTCCCGTTGCAATTGATGTTTTAAGCGAAACGCTTGAGAAAATAAAAAGGGGATTTAAAGGCATCAAAGGCGAGGCACAGACAGGAGAAATAAGTTATGCTCCACCGTTGAAAAAAGAAGATGGTAAAATTAATTGGAACAAACCCGCGAAAGAAATTCACAATTTGATTCGCGGGACAAAACCCTGGCCATCTGCTTTTACACAAATTACAAATTACAAATTACAAATTACAAATTTGAAAATCCTTGATGCCGAAATTTCTTCCGCCATACAGATTGGCGGACCCGCCTTTGGCGGGCAATCTCTTTCCGTTGGTACAATCGTCTCACTCCAGAAAAATGTAGGTTTTGCGGTTAAATGTGGCGAAGATTACCTGCTTGTAAAAACCGTCCAGCCCGCCTCAAAAAATGTTATGTCCGCATGGTCATTTATAGTAGGACATAAACTTGTCGTCGGCGACAAATTGTCTTAACTTATACGCAGGGTTGATATTCGTTTAGATTTTTTGTATAATGAGGTTGTTGAAAAGGCAATTGGAAAGATTGAAAGTATAGGAAAGAATAAAACATCTGCCACGAATTTCACGAATTAAAAAGAAAAGAAATTAGTTTTTCGTGTAATTCGTGGCTATTCAGTTTTCTTGATGTTTCGTAATGGGAGGGAAAATGTTCACACCACTTGAAAAATGGATTGAGAAACAAGCGGAACTTACAAAGCCAAAGAGAATCTATTGGTGTAATGGTTCCGAAAAAGAAGCGAGAGAACTTGTTGAAATCGGAATGCGGGAAGAAAAAATCAACGGCAATCCGATATTTACGGAGTTGAACCAAAAAACATGGCCTAATGCATATTATCACAGAAGCCATCCGACTGATGTTGCAAGGACGGAACATTTAACATTCGTGTGCCATCCCGACAGGGAAACAGCAGGACCAAACAACAATTGGATGCATCCAGATGAGGCGAAAAGGAAACTTACGGAACTTTCGGACGGATGTATGAAGGGAAGAACTATGTACGTTCTTCCCTATATGATGGGACATCCCGATTCCCCTTATTCCAAAGCGTGTATTCAACTAACTGATGTGAGTTATGTTGCAGTCAGTATGAGAATAATGACGCGGTTGGGAAGCGATGTTATCAAAAAAATCGGCAACTCAGAAAATTTTGTAAAAGGGCTTCATTCCGTCGGTGATTTTGACCCAAACAAACGATTCATTATGCATTTTCCGGATGAGAGTTTTGTATGGAGTATTGGTTCTGGTTACGGAGGGAATGCACTTCTGGGCAAGAAATGTTTTTCTTTACGGCTCGCTTCCTGTCTTGGACTTAAAGAGGGCTGGCTTGCCGAACATATGGTGATAATGGGGGTAGAGGATTCACAAGGAAAAATTACATATATTGCCGCGGCGCTACCGTCTGCCTGCGGAAAAACAAATCTCGCGATGTTGCAATCCTCACTTCCCGGATACAAAGTGTGGACTATTGGAGATGATATTGCATGGATGAATATTGGCTCCGATGGGCGACTCTGGGCGATAAATCCTGAAACCGGATATTTCGGTGTCGCACCAGGAACAGCACTTAAAACAAATCCGAATATGATTAAAACGCTTAAAGCGGGGAAATTTTTTCCGACACTTTTTACAAATACCGGTATTGATTTGGACAAAAACGAACCGTGGTGGGAAAACTCTGACGGTGCAGTGCCGGAAAACATGATTGATTGGCAAGGAAACAAATGGATGCCAGAAAGCGGAACGAAAGGGGCGCATCCGAATTCAAGATTTACCGCCTCAGTTTACAATACTGATACACTTTCCAAAGAGTTTGACAATCCAAAAGGCGTTCCAATATCTGCGATAATTTTTGGTGGAAAAAGAACGCAACTTATACCTCTCGTAGTTGAAAGTTTTAACTGGCAAAATGGTGTGTTTTTGGGTGCAAGAATGGGTTCTGAAACAACCGCAGCGGCAGTTCACAAAGAAGGCCAACTCCGTCGAGACCCGATGGCGATGCTTCCCTTTTGCGGATATAATATGGGTGATTATTTCAAACACTGGCTTAATATAGGCAAAAAGTTGCAAAATCCACCGAAGATATTTTCTGTCAACTGGTTTAGAACCAATGAAAACGGTTCATTTATTTGGCCCGGTTTCGGTGATAACATCAGGGTTTTGAAATGGATTATTGACCGTGTTGACAGCAAAGTGAAGGCGGTTTCTACGCCCGTAGGATATGTGCCCGATTTGGATGATTTGGATATGAGCGGATTAGACATACCGAGAAAAAATTTGGAAAAATTAGTTGAGGTAAAAATTGCCGATTGGAAAGATGAATTAGACGATACAGGAAAATTTTTCAAACAGTTCGGAAAAAATATTCCACCGGAATTGGAAAAAGAACTCGCAGAACTTTTGTAAAAACGATTAGGACTTATTTTTTTTGAAGCATATGAAAGTATAAAACATCAGCTACGAATCACGAATCACTTTTATGATGACAATCGTTTTAATAGTTGCAGTAGTAATAATTTTGGCACTTGTGTTTTTTATTATAAAAAACATTCAGCCGCAGCAAGATTCGCAATCGGCGTTGGTTATGCAACAGCAGATAGATGCTTTGAGAAAACAGGTCAGTGAAACACTCACAGGAAACACAGGGCTTATCAACCAGCAGATTGCGACATTGACCTCGCAGGTCAATACTCAACTTTCATCCGTTGCTGCGCAACTATTAAACTCCCAAAAGAGCGTCGGAGAACGGCTTGATAACGCTACAAAAGTTGTTGGTGATGTCAACAAAAGTATAGGACAACTATCCGAGGCGACAAAGCGGGTTTTTGAGGTTGGGCAAGACATCGCATCTTTGCAGGAGATTTTAAGAGCACCGAAACTGCGCGGAAATATCGGTGAATTTTTCTTAGGCGATTTACTTTCGCAAATTTTACCAACCAAGTTTTACACGCTTCAATATAGTTTTAAGTCGGGTGAAAAAGTTGACGCTATTATTCGGCTCGGTCAGGGGCTTGTGCCGGTGGATTCAAAATTTCCGCTTGAAAATTTCAAAAAAATGATTGAAGTAGTAGATGAAAAAATTGAAAATCCGCCTGGGCGGGTTGAAAATTCGATTGGGCTGGTTGAAAATCCGCCTGGGCGGAAGAAAAATCAGGCGAGAAGAAAATTTGTAAGTGATGTAAAAAAGCACATTGATGCAATTTCCTCAAAATATATTTTACCGGACGAGGGGACATTTGATTTTGCATTAATGTATATTCCGGCTGAAAATGTTTATTATGAAACAATCATAAAAGAAGAAAATTCTGACGACGACTCAATTTCAAGTTATGCTCTTAGTAAACGGGTTATTCCCGTGTCGCCCAATTCTTTTTATGCGTATTTACAGGCAATTGTTCTGGGACTTCGCGGAATGAAAATCGAGGAGAGTGCACGAAACATAATGGAATTGCTTTCTCGTTTGACCGGTGATTTTGGAAAATTCAAAGAGGATTTTGAAACACTCGGCGGGCATATTTCAAAAGCCGCCGGTAAGTTTGACGAGACATCAAAAAAATTAGAAAAATTTGAGAATAAACTTTCATCCGTTGAGCATCAGGAAGTTAAAGCCGCCGCTATCGTCTAGCCTGGTTTAGGACGCCGCCCTCTCAAGGCGGAGACCATGGGTTCAAATCCCATTAGCGGCATTTTTTTTGCTAAATATAGAGAGTAGAGAGACCATGAGATTGGGAGATTACCGAGTAGGTTCGCCTGTGGCGAAGGAGATTACGGAAGGTTAAGACCCTAATCTCGGGTGTTAAAGAGGAGGAAGAATGAGTATTTATGTTGGGAATCTGTCAAGCGAAATGACAGAAGAGGAATTGAAAGGGGCTTTCCAGGAATTTGGCGAGGTAACGAGCGTAAACATTATCAAAGATAAGTTTACCGGTCAGCCAAGAGGATTTGGTTTTGTTGAGATGGCATCCGGTGATGCAACCAAAGCGGCAATTGCTGGTATGAGCGGTAAGGAATTGAAAGGACGTGCACTTACGGTAAATGAAGCCCGTCCAAAAAGTGATAGCGGCAAAAGAAGTTTCGGCAGTGGAGGAAATCGTGGTGGCGGAGGAAACTTTGGTGGTGGAAGAAGTTTCGGCGATAGGGGAAGCCGCAGCGGTGGTGGAAGAGGTTTCGGTGGTGGAGGAAGTCGCAGTGGTGGTGGAAGAAGCCGTGGTGGTGGTGGCCACAGAGGTGGATAAGTAGTATAAAGTTAGAAAGTTTATAAAGACCGAAGGGCTGAAATTATTGTAGCAAGAAAGTTCATAAAGTTTGTAAAGTATGAAAGACGGAGATTGCCGAGTAGGTTCGCCTTTGGCGAAGGAGATTTGGGAAGTAGAAGATTTGGTTTTACCTTAATCTCTTAATCTCTGATTTTAGCCCCGTAGGGGTCCGCCACGGCGGATTAATAGCAGATTGGGCGGACAGATGTTATGAGAAATAAACATAAAGCAACGGATGACGAATGTTGTTTAGAAACAGTTATTTTCGGAAAAAATCTGAAAGAACTGTTTGAAAATGCCGCCTTTGAAATGTATTCTCTTGTTGCCAAGCCCGATACCGAGAATAAAAAGAAACCGCTCAAAATAACGGTAACCGCAAGCAACACGGAAGGCCTTCTTATGGCTTTTCTAAAAGAGTTGCTCCATTATTATTCGGTAAGAAAAATATTATTATGCAGTGTCAATGTTATGTTGCTTACGGAGAATAAAGTTCACGCAAAACTTACCGGTGAGGAACTGAACCGTCGCCACCATATTGTTCACGACATAAAATCGGCCCGCTACGCCAACCCGCTATGCGAGAGCGTTAGCCCGCTCCGACTCGGAGACGAGGTGAGCGAGGCGAGAGCGTTAGCGAGGCGAGCAAAATATAGTGCAGCAAACGGTGATACAAAAATAGTCAAAACAAGAACCGGCTACAAAACCCAAATAGTTTTTGGTGTTAACTCCGTAGTTTAATATTTCACAATTTCGGTAACAGTTTTTGATTGCTTTATCGTGCGTGGTGTCATTGCGAGGAAGTCGCCTGCGGTCCGCCTTTGGCGGAAAGCAATCTCGTTTTTAATCCGACTGGGCGGAAGATTGCCACGGTCGTCCCGCTTTATCGGGGACACCAACTTACGAAACACCACAATAGCATCTACAGGTTCGCCATAAAATCCGATAGTTGACCATAGTTTTTTATTTTGCAGATTTTGTTGCGGATATTTCTTGCATCCGGAAAACCTTTTGTGTACCACATCGTAATTTTTTTCATAAACCCTACATTTCCCTCGGAAGAACGCTCCCTGAACTTTTTGACATACCGTATATGTTTCTCAAGAGCAGTCCTCTTTTCATCTATATTTTTTGGTTTTACGAATTTTCCTGTTGATAAATATCTTTCAATATCCCTGAATATCCATGGTGTGCCGAGTGATCCTCTTGCGACTGTAATGCCGTCGCAGCCGGTTTCATCAAACATTTTTTTTGCAAGTTCAGGACTGAAAATATTGCCGCTTCCGAAAACTGGTATCTGCGGCACCGCGTTTTTTACTTCCCGAATACTTGTGTAGTCAATTTCGCCGGAATACATTTGTTTGCAGGTTCTACCGTGAATAAAAATAGCCGATATCCCCGAATCTTCAAGCCGTCTTACTAAATCTGTCAGGAAAGATAAATCATTTTTATCATAACCGGTTCTTATTTTTACCGTTATTGGCAGATGTAGTTTGCTTGACAGTGTTTTGGCTATTTTGAGCAATGTTCTCGGAGATTTCATCAAATAAGCGCCCGCTTTCTTTTTTAGCACTTTCTGGACAGGGCAGGCGCTGTTGATATCCAAAAACATAATATCGGGCACGGTGTCTAAAAGTATATTGGCACCGTCTAACATCTGTATTGGATCGCTGCCGATTAGTTGGGCGGCGAGCGGTCTATCTTTTGAATTTGTTTTAAGCATTTGAAATGTCTTTGCACTTTTCATAATGAGTGATGTTGCATCAACCATTTCAAAAAAACAAAGTTTTGCTCCGTATTTACGCACCATTGTTCTGAATGCAAGGTCGGTGCATCCCGACATAGGTGCCATGATTATATTTGATGGAATTTCTTTGTTCCCAATTTTTAGCATAATTGTTTTGATTATTTTACATGGTTTGTAGTTGCTCAATTTATTGAGCGCCGTTGATTGTTTTGCCTGGTTTGTAGTTGCTCAATTTATTGAGCGCCGTTGATTGTCTTGCCTGGTTTGTAGTTGCTCAATTTATTGAGCGCCGTTGATTGTTTTGCCTGGTTTGTAGTTGCTCAATTTATTGAGCGCCGTTGATTGTTTTGCCTGGTTTGTAGTTGCTCAATTTATTGAGCGCCCTTGATTGTCTTGCCTGGTTTGTAGTTGCTCAATTTATTGAGCGCCGTTGATTGTCTTGCCTGGTTTG
>JAZDKR010000006.1:0-2622 GCA_043802785.1 Elusimicrobiota bacterium | reverse complement strand
AATCACAGGCGCTAAAATGTGTCTTTTGTCTCAAAGTGCGATGAAAAAAGCGGAAGAAATTGCACAAAAAATGGCGTATATTGATTTAAGTACCGATAATGAATTTATGAATAGTTATACGGCATCGCTGTTTTTACCGCATACGAATTTGGAGTTGTTTCCAACGGTGAAAAAGTGCGAAACAGGTGCGAAATAGGAACGCGAAATCCCGCTGAAGCGGGACGGAACAGTTTGGCGTCAGTTTGGCGGGGTTTTTAAAGTTTAGCGACAGTTTAGCGTTTTAACGGAGCGAAGCGGAGGTAAAATAATGGAACAAGCAATTGAAAAATGGCCCGGCAGGATATATGAATTGACAATTGGTGCAACAAAAGAGGAAGGAGGAAGCCGTTCAAAAAAAGTTAAAGTTGGCGGTATGTCAACACTCCCGTTTCTTTTTTTTGCAGGAACAATTCCCAATCCGCCTGCTATTGCGATGGAGGTGTGGGATGTAGAACCGACCGACTGGCCCGATGTCCTTATCAATGAATATGGTAGTGTATTAAATGATCCTGTGAAGTGGGCAAAAAAATGCGAGGAGAACAGTTGCGACCTAATATGTCTTCGGTTAGAGAGTGCAAATCCTGACGGACAAAACGCATCTGCAACGGATGTGGCGAAAACGGTAAAAAATGTTTTATCTGCGACAACCCTTCCTTTAATAATCGTCGGCTGTGGCAATAACGAAAAGGACTCTTCAATTATTATGGATGTTTGTGAGGCGGCAAAAGGTGAGAATTGTCTTATTGGTATGGCGGTAAAAGAAAATTATAAAACGTTCGTTGCGGCGGCTCTTTCGGGTGGACATTCAATAATTGCGGAAACCCCGCTTGATATAAATCTTGAAAAGCAGTTAAATATTTTAGTAACCGACATAGGATTTAGTTCTGACCGACTTGTAATTCATCCGTCAACTGGCGGTTTAGGATATGGGTTTGAATATTGTTACACGATAATTGAAAGAACACGACTTGCTGCACTCTCGGGTGACAAAATGATGTCACAGCCAATTATCAATTTCATCGGACAAGAGACATGGAAAACAAAAGAGTGCAAAGCAGATGAAACAGAAAAACCTGAATGGGGTTCATTAAAAGAAAGAGGAATTTTGTGGGAAACAACAACTGCTGTTGGCTATATTCAGGCAGGCAGCGATATTATTGTTGTCCATCATCCGACAACCGTTAAGGAAATAAAAAATTATATCCGGAGGTTACAATGAAAATTCTTGTCTTAAATTGCAGAATTTATTCTATTGAGTATGAACTTTTTGAAATGACTGACCGACAGCAGTCAGGTGGGACACAGGAGAAGGAATTGTGTCGGGGTATTGTGGAGAATATCGGGTTTGATACCGCTATTCTTACCCACATCACAGGTGACAAAACGGAAAACAAAACTGAAAAAATTGTCCAGCCGGTTTTGGACCATCAAAAAGGACTTGAACTTATTATGGCGACAATTTTAAATTCCAAGTATTGTTGCATCAAGTCAAAAGATGAAATTGATGCCGTCGGGCATAGGGTTGTTCACGGCGGATGGACATTTACATCTTCTGTTGTAATTGATGAAAATGTAAAGAAAGAGATTTACAAGGATTTTGAACTTGCTCCGATGCATAACCCGTATAACCTAAAAGGGATTGAAATGGCGGAGGCATATTTTCCTGGCAAAAAAAATGTCGCTGTCTTTGATACTGCCTTTCATCAAACGATGCCAGAGGTTGCCTTTAGGTATGCGCTACCCTCACGCTTATATCATGAATATAAAATCAGAAGATATGGTTTCCACGGAGTTTTTCATCAATATCTTTCTGAAAGAACTGCGCAGTTACTGAAAAAAGACAAAGCAACATTGATTTCATTTTATCTCGGTGCGGGTTCAAGTGCGTGTGCAATTTCCGAAGGTAAATCAATAGACACATCAATGGGTTTTACCCCGACTGAAGGGCTTGTGATGACTTCCCGTCCTGGCGATTTGGACGCTGGAATTATCACTTATCTTTTAAGGAGCGGTTGGACACTAACTGAACTTGAAAATTGTCTCAATAAAGAAAGCGGAACATATGGTATTTCGGGTGTCAGTAACGAAATGAAAGAGGTCGTAGAAAAATCAGTTAAAGGGGATGAGAACGCAAAACTTGCCGTTGATATTTTTGTTTATAGAGCAAGAAAATATCTAGGTGCGTACTATTTTGTTTTGGGCGGGAAAATAGATGCGATTTCGTTTACGGGAAGAATTGCGAAAAACTCACCTTTCATAAGAGAAAAAATACTTACCGGGCTTGAGCAGTTTGGAATAAAAATTGACTCAAAAAAGAACGAAAAAACCATCGGTGTTGAAGGTGAAATAAGTGCTTCCGATTCAAAAGTTAAAGTATTTGTTTTAACGAGAAACGAAAAATTACTGATAGCAAGAGAAACAATGGAACTTGTGAAATAGAATTGTTTCCTTTTTATACAGTTTGCTGTGTGAAAAGGGAACAGTGATTGAAATACAATGGAAATACAATGGAAATACAATGGCAAGAAAATTGATACAATCAATTATTGGGAGTTGTAGTTGCTCAATTTATTGAGCGCCTTT
>JAZDKR010000005.1:0-39664 GCA_043802785.1 Elusimicrobiota bacterium | reverse complement strand
TTTATTACCGGAAAATTCTGGTATCCAATTTCTACTCCTTCAAAATTTGGAATTTTGCCTCTTATTATAGGCTCTTTACTTGTTACACTTGGAGCAAGTTTAATTGCAATTCCGATAGGTGTTATGGCTGCTTTTTATATAGCAGAAGTAGCGCCTGCTGGAATAAAAGATTTTTTGAAATCGGGTATAGAACTTTTAGCAGCAGTGCCAAGCGTAGTTATTGGTTTTGTTGGAATGGTAACATTAGCACCACTTGTCCGAAGTGTATTTAATTTACCGACGGGCTTAACTGCATTTACAGGTTCTTTAACGCTTGCCTTTATGGCGATGCCAACGATTGTTTCAATATCAGAAGATGCAATAAGAGCAGTGCCATTGCAGTATAAAGAAGGTGCTATTGCATTAGGAGCAACCAAATGGCAAACTATGTATAGAATAATTTTACCTGCGGCAGCACCTGGAATTCTTGCTGCTGTTATGTTAGGTATAGGAAGGGTTATCGGTGAAACGATGGTTGTTATGATGATAACTGGAAATGCAGCGAATATTCCAGAGAGTATATTTCAGCCGGTTAGGACTATGACTGCTACAATTGCATCAGAAATGGGAGAAACAGTAAAAGGTTCTATTCATTATCATGGTTTATTTGCAATAGGTCTGGTTTTGTTCATAATAACTTTTATAATAAATTTTATAGCAGATACATTCTTAAACAGGGTAAAAAGATAAAGGTCGCTCGCAAGCAAATTTCTTTGAGACGCTCGTTAGAACTCGCGGCGCTATAGTCCCGCTTTTGGGACAATTTACTCCTGGAACGAATAAGTCGCAAATTGAGGCTCTTCAGAAATTTCTTGCTTCGCTCCACGATGAATAGAAGGTTAAATAAATGAATCCTAAATTAGCCCAAAAAATAGCATTTACTGTTTTATTTCTTGCAACCTTGATAATTGTTATTCCTGTAATTCTAATTCTTTTTATTATTGTTAAAGAAGGTTATTCTGCAATAACACTGGAATTTTTAACATCCATTCCAAAGGACGGAATGAGGAGCGGTGGAATTTTTCCTGCAATAATAGGCACATTTATACTACTTATAACTTCAACCGTATTTAGTTTACCAATAGGAGTGTTGTCTGCAATATACTTAGATGAATATGCAAAGGATAATTTACTTACAAGAGTGATTAAATTGGCTATTGTTAATTTAGCAGGTGTTCCATCTGTAATTTATGGCCTTTTTGGACTTGGACTTTTTGTTATGTACTTAAATTTTGGTGTCTCAATATTAGCAGGTGCATTAACTTTAGCTATAATGGAAATTCCCTGTGTAATTACAACAACAAGGAGTGCTTTAAACAGTGTGCCCCAATCGTTTAGAGAAGCAAGTTTATCATTGGGAGTTAGTAAATGGCAGACAATCTGGCATATTGTTTTACCAAATACATTACCTGGTATTATGACAGGTGTAATATTAAGTAATGCAAGAACTGCAGGTGAGACAGCTCCAATTCTTTTTACTGCTGCGGCATTTTATGTGCCTCGTTTACCCACATCTATTTTTGACCAGGTAATGGTTTTGCCATATCATCTATATGTTATATCAACTCAGATTCCAAATATGCCCAAAAATTTAATTTATGGAACTGCTTTGGTATTACTTATACTGGTGCTTGCTATGAGTTTTTCAATAATACTCATTCGGTTTTATTTTAGAAGGAATAAAAAATGGTAGATAAGATTGTAACAAAAGATTTAAATTGTTTTTTCGGGGATGTTCATAGCGTTAAATCATTAAGCATAACTGTATTTGAAAATGAGATACTTGGAATAATCGGTCCTTCAAATAGCGGGAAGACAACATTTTTAAGAACCTTAAACAGGTTAAATGATCTGAATATAAAATTCAAAAAAGATGGAAATATATTTCTTGACGGTAAAGACATTTACGGTATAGATACTGAGACATTACGAAAAAGAGTTGGGATGGTTTTTGCGTTACCACTTCCCTTACCTTTAAGTGTTTTTGAAAATATTGTATACGGTCCAAAAAGACATGGGATGAAAGATAAAAAGAAATTGGAAAATATAGTAGAAAAATCATTGTCTGCTGCGTTTTTGTGGGATGAGGTAAAAGATAGATTAGACGAGCCCGCCATGAAATTATCAGGCGGCCAACAGCAAAGATTGTGTCTTGCGAGAACTCTTGCTACAACTCCTGATGTTATTTTATTTGATGAACCCTGCTCCGGATTAGACCCTATTTCAACTGCGAAAGTAGAAGAAACGATGATTGAGTTGAAAAAGGAATATACAATTATTTTGGTTACTAATAATACGAAACAGGCAGCAAGGGTTTCCGATAGAGTAGCGTTTTTTTTAATGGGGGAACTGATAGAGATAGATAAGACGGAAAAAATATTCACAAATCCAAAAGATAAAAGAACAAACGATTACATCTCGGGTAGGTTTGGATAACGATTGAATAATGATAGATTGTAGTATAGTCGGCAATAACTTGTAGTATAGGAATTTGAAAAAGCAGGAATTGTAGGGCAAACCTTTAGGTTTGCTTATTTGCATGGCTGAAGCCATGCCCTACAAGTCCTGCCCTACACACTGCCCTACAATTTTGTAGGGCAAACCTTTAGGTTTGCTTAACTTGTAGTCGTTGACCGTCATTCCGTGCTCTGACTGAGCCTGCCCCGTGCTACGACACGGTAAAATCCAGATGAATATTTTTATTAAGGAGAAGAGCCAATAATTTTATGATTAAAGAAGAAAAGTTTTACAAAGCACTGCAAGATGTTTTTATCGGTGCCAGAATTGAAGGCGAAGGTGGTTTTATCAATTTAATGAAGATAAAGTCCAACTACTATTCTCAAATTGAAAAACTACTCAAAGAAGATATAGAAAAAGCATTAGAAAAACATTTTGATTTCAGAAACGAACTTTTTGATAAACTACATTCTTTTTTCAGCCGTTATTTTACCGAGAGTGGGTCAATTTATTTCAACTCCACACCATTTCATAACAATATCTACGAAAAGGTTTATACGGATGAAAAGGATGTTATTCTCTTCTGGAAAACGCAGATGCTTTATTATGTCAAAACTGACAGGATTTTTAGAAGCATGCCTGTTGAGATTGACGGACTTAAATTTTATTTTGATGCTTCAAAGATGGAAAACAAAAAAGCAAACGAAAAACGCTCTCTTATTTTTGAAATGGATAAAGTGCGAGAAGATAGGACGATTGTTTTTGTGGTTGCTTATTCTGAAAGAGGTAGAATAACAAAGCAAGATGAGATATTAAAAGCATTGAAACAAAAAGGGATTACTATAAAAGAAGAACAATTAGAAAAAGCTTTTCGTGTATTTGAAAAGCAAAGTGAAGTAGATTTTTTCATCAATAAAAATGCCAGAGCATTTTTAGAAGAGCAGTTTAAATTGTGGAGTTATCAGTATTTCTGGGATGGGGCAAAAGAATGGGGAGCGAATAGAGTTAATGAATTGCAAATATTGAAACAGATTGCTTTCAAAATTATTGACTTTATTAGCCAGTTTGAAGATGAACTTGTCAAAATCTGGAACAAGCCGAAGTTTGTTAAAAATTCAAATTATGTAATTACGCTGGATAGGATTCTCTCCGCCTGTCATTCCCGCGAAAGCGGGAATCCAGATTCCTTAATTGAGAAAATCAAAAAGCATAAAAATTATCCGCAACAATTAAAAGAATGGGAAGAATTAGGTATAGACAAAGACAATTCAAAAGCACCGATTGATACAAAATATTTTAAGGATTTAGAACTTGAAATTTTGTTCTTATTTGATGATTTGGATAACCAATTAGACGGCTGGCTGATTAAAAGTGAAAACTATCAAGCGCTAAATACAATCTTGCCGAAGTTTAAAGAAAAAGTGCAGACAATCTACATTGACCCGCCATTTAATTTAGATTCCTCTGACCAGTTTTTATACCGTACAAATTACAAAGATTCTAACTGGGCGACCTTGCTTGAGAACCGATTAAAACTTGCAAAAAATGTTTTAGATAAAAAGGGGAGTATTTTTGTCCGCTGTGATTACAACGGGAACTGGATTGTTAGGTGTTTATTAGATGAAATATTTAAAAATAATTTCAATAACGAAATAATAGTTGGAAAAACATCTGGCAAAAAAAAGACGGGTTTAAGCTTGTCATATACAAAAGATTCTGTTTTTTTCTATTCAAAGAATGAAGATTGTAAACTCTATGAAAATTCAAAAAGCACACAGAAATACGATTTTTATTTGGAAATACAAAAGGTTTTAGAAAAAAATAATCCAGATAATTTAAATAAGATTAAAGAAATTATAGAAGATAATGTTTTTTGGCTAGATTTAGGTCACAGACCAGGAGAAAGATTATCAAACAAAAGTAGAAAACTATGCGGGATAGAATTTGATCCCCCGAAAGGAAGGCATTGGATTAAAACCCAAGAAAAATTAAACAAATTATTTAAAATAGGAAAGGCGAGAATTAAAAATAAAAAATCTGGTGAAGTTTATTATTCTGAAGAAGATATAACAAAAGAAAATATCGATGATAATAATTTAGTTATTCAAGTATTTTTAGACGAGGAAATAATCACAGATAACTGGTCAGATATAAACGGCTATTCTCAAACGAATGATTTTCAAACCGAGAATTCAGAAATTTTGCTTCATAGAATTACGGAAACTTCAACTGATAAACAAGACATCATTTTTGACTTTTTCCTCGGTTCTGGAACAACAACCGCAGTGTCGCATAAACTTGGTAGACGGTGGCTTGGCGTGGAGATGGGTGAGCATTTTTACAGCGTAATTTTGCCGAGGATGAAAAAGGTTTTGGCATATGATAAAGGTGGTATTTCAAAAGATGTAAAAGATTATCAAGGCGGCGGATTTTTTAAGTACTATGAACTTGAGCAGTATGAGGAAACGTTGGCAAATTGCAAATATCAAGATGGCGATTTGTTTAATAAAAAAAGTGAAAAGGCATATCAGGAGTATGTTTTTATGAAAGACGAAAAAATGCTAAAATCTTTGGAGATTGATTATAGAAACAACAAAGTAAAAGTAGAGTTAACAAAACTTTACCCAAATACCCCGTCTGCTTCGCAGCCACCCCTTTTACAAAAGGGGAATATAATAGACATTGCCGAAACCTTGTCTAACCTTACTGGCAAGTGGATTAAAAAAATAAGTAGTGACGAAGTAGAATTTGCAGACGGAACAAAAATTAATACCAAAAACTTAGATTATAAAATAATTAAACCGTTAATTTGGTGGGAATAACCCCGTGAGATGAGATAATTTATGAAAAAAAATAAAAAACAAATTGCTATTTTTGAAGGGCAAAAAATCCGTCGGATTTGGAACGAAGAAAAAGAGTTGTGGTATTTTTCAGTTGTTGATGTTGTTGGCGCACTTGGTGCGAGCAAGGATCCAAGAAATTATTGGAAAGTGCTCAAGAACCGATTAAAACAAGAAGGAAGCGAGGTGGTTACAAAATGTAACCAACTGAAAATGCAATCCGCGGACGGCAAGTTTTATTTGACTGATGTATCTGATACTGAAACAATGTTTCGCGTAATCCAATCAATTCCATCACCAAAAGCCGAACCATTCAAGTTGTGGCTTGCGCGAGTTGGGTATGAAAGAATTGAAGAAACCGAAGATCCAGAGAAAGCCATTCAGCGAGCTTTAGCAATATATCTCAAAAAAGGTTATTCAAAAAATTGGGTAGATTTGCGACTAAAGAGTATTGAAATCAGAAAGGATTTGACTAATGAATGGGATGAGCGAGGAGTAAGAACAAATGACGAATTTGCTATTTTGACCGATGATATTTCTTTTGCTTGGGCAGGATTAAAAACCAAAGAATATAAAAAACATAAAGATTTGAAAAAAGAAAATTTGCGGGACAATATGACCAATCTGGAGTTGGTTTTGAATATGCTGGCAGAAACGGCGACTACGGAGATATCAAAGAAACAAGAGCCAAAAACATTTACAGAAAATCGGCAAGTGGCGTGTGAGGGTGGTGGCATCGCTGGCAATGCCAGAAAGCAGATTGAAGCCAAGACCGGAAAACCGGTAATTAGCAAGTTGAGTTTCGAAAAAATACAGGAGCAGAAAAAATTAAAAGGAAATTGATATGAAATTGTATTTGCAATCAATCGTGGACGATTTTTCTTTTGATAACTTGCCTGCAAAATGGCAGGGGTTTGATTATGTAAAATTTTCGCAAAATAAAACACTTTTTGATTTCCAAAAACATGGTTTGCAGAATGCAACAAAAGCATTATATCGCTACTATAAAGATGAAGACATTAAATTACCGTTTACTTATTTGAAAGATGATAGTAAAATTGGCAAAAAAGTATTTTCGCGGTTATATCAGCAAAACGGATTTGAAGAAAAATTCGATTATGACCTGAAAAAGAAGCAAGACGGTAAAACTGCTAAATTCCTTTTGGAATATGACAAGGATTATCCAGTAATTGATGGCAAGATTTCATTTGAGCATTTTATCAACCGAATGAGTTTCTGGATGGCAACTGGTTCGGGAAAGACATTGATTATCGTTAAACTGATTGAACTTCTGGGGCGTCTCATAAATGAAAAAGAAATACCAAAAAACGATATTCTTTTTCTGGCACACAGGGACGATTTACTGGAACAATTCAAAAATCATGTAGAAGAATTTAATAGTTTTAATTTTGATACAAAAATAAACCTCAAGAGTTTAAGGGAGTATGAAAGCGTAAAACGAGAAAATGCTTTGCCGTTCGCAAAAAATGAAATCATGGTATTCTATTATCGCTCCGACTTGCTCTCCGATGAACAAAAAGAAAAAATTGTCAATTTTAGAAATTACGACAATAATGGAAAATGGTATATTCTTTTAGACGAGGCGCACAAGGGAGACAAAGAAGATAGCAAGAGGCAAATGCTATATTCAATACTTTCAAGAAACGGATTTTTGTTTAATTTCTCCGCTACCTTTACCGACCCACGCGATTATGCAACTTGTGTTTTTAATTTCAATCTTTCTAAATTTATTGAAGAGGGGTATGGGAAGCACATTTATGTTTCTGGTTCTGAAGTAACAGCTTTTAGAAGCAAAGATGATTTTTCCAAAACCGAAAAGCAAAAAATTGTTTTAAAATCGCTTGTTTTACTTACATACATAAACAAATATTTTGAAAAGGCAAGAAAAGTTGATAAAAATCTTTATCATCGCCCCTTGCTTTTGACGCTAGTTAATTCAGTGGATACAAAAGAGGCGGACTTAAAATTATTTTTTGAAGAATTAGAGAAAATTGCCAAAGGCAATATAGATAATAACTTATTACAAAAAGCCAAAGATGAAATTATTGCCGAATTTGCAGCCAATCCACAGTATGAGTTTGAAAACGAAAGCGTTGTTATTGATACAGATACAGTCAAAAAGATTGAATACAAGGACATTTTACGACACATATTGAACGCTGAATCTTCTGGCAATATTGAGGTTTTGAAAATTCCCGGTAATAGGAATGAACTGATTTTCAAATTACAAACATCTGAAAAGCCGTTTGCCATGATTAAAATCGGTGATATTTCGGGATGGCTAAAAGAAAAGTTGGACGGTTATGAAATAAACGAAAGTTTTGAAAATGAAAGTGTTTTTAAGAAAATTAATCACGATGATTCTATAATAAATATTTTGATGGGTTCCCGTTCGTTTTATGAGGGCTGGGATTCAAATCGACCTAACCTGCTTTTATTTGTGAATATCGGCGTTGGAAGCGATGCAAAGAAGTTTGTCCTGCAATCTGTGGGACGAGGGGTGCGAATAGAGCCACAAAAAAACAAACGAAAACGAATACAGAATTTGTTTAATGCCAAAGAAATTAACGAGGAGTTATTTAATAAAGTGAGACAATCTATTTTACCTCTTGAAAGTTTGTTTGTTTTCGGGACAAATGCGGAGAATTTAGGGAAAATAATCCAGGCACTGAAAGAGGAGAAACAGGAAAAGGACTTGGGTGATATTTTTAGTATAAATAAAGAGGCAGAAAAACACACACTCCTTATCCCTGTTTATAGGGACTCAGAAAAGATATTTGCTGAGGAAGATGAGTTACAGAAATACAACATCAGCAAAGATGACTTTGAATTGGCGAGTTCGTATTTTAAGCATTTGGGCGAAAAAGTTGTCTTGGTAAAATACGAGTGTGATGTAAAAATTATTAAAAAAGTCAGCGAGAGTTTTCAAGTTGCTGAAAAGTATTTTGATTTTGATGAAACAAGATCAATTGCCGAGTCGGACTTGTTAGTTAATAGGATATTGCGTTATTTCAACATAAAGAACTGCGAATTTGAAACATTTAAGAAACTTGAAAATGAAATTGTGCATTTTGAAAGAATAAAATTTAGTGATGGCGATAAGTATGATGAAATAAAAAAGAAGATAGAAAAAATGAAAGAATATCCAAGTAAAGTTAAAGAATTGGATGAACAATATGGAAAAATTCCCAGAAAAGAATTTGAAAGAAAACAAATGAGTTTATTTGATTCAGAAACTTTCGAATTGAAAAATCAAAAAGTGAGAATCAAGTATTTAGCAAATCATTATTATCTTCCGATTATTGTTTCTGAAAGCGAGAAAGTGGACTATCTCAATCATATTATCAATGTAGATAGTGAAATTAAATTTATAGAACGACTTGAAGAATATCTTCAAAGGGATGATAATGGATTCAAACAATTCGATTGGTGGATGTTTTCCAAATTAGATGAAACAATAGACGAAGTGTATATTCCATATTACAACCAGAAAGAGAATGCGATAGCAAAATTTAAGCCGGACTTTATTTTTTGGATGCAAAAAGGAAATGAATACACGGTTTTGTTTGTTGACCCAAAAGGGACAAGTTTTGCAGATTATCAACACAAAGTAGATGGATACAAAAAGATTTTTGAGGATAAAATTCTTCCGCCGTATAATGGGCAAAACATTTCTACCAGATTGCGATTTTATACTAATAACATTGCTCAAGTCGGAGAGAACTATAGAAAATATTGGTTTGATAATTTTACTGACTTGATGTGATTCGTAAGAGGATAAAAATGGCAAAGATAATAGTAAAAAATTTGAATTTGTATTATGGCAATTTTCAAGCATTGACAGATATTTCTTGCTCTTTTGAAGAGAAAAAAATTACTGCTATAATAGGGCCTTCTGGCTGCGGGAAATCAACATTATTAAAAACTTTTAATAGGATGAATGACCTTATTGAAAATGTAAGGTTTGATGGTAAAATTTTGATTGATGGTAACAATATCTTTGATGACGACTACGACCTTGTGGATTTGAGAAAAAAAGTAGGTATGGTTTTCCAACGACCAAATCCATTTCCACTATCAATAATTTCAAACATAACTTTTGGGCTAAAAATACGTCGATTATCAGGATATGACACCGTAGCTGAAGAATGTTTGAAAGCGGTTTCTCTATGGGATGACTTAAAAGATAAACTTAACAAGCCAGCACTTCATCTAAGTTTGGAACAACAGCAACGGTTGTGTATCGCACGGTTATTGGCAGTTAAACCGGAAATTATTTTAATGGATGAGCCCTGTTCTGCGTTGGATCCTATTTCAACCGCAAGGATAGAAGAGTTGATGCTTGAGTTGAAAAAAAAATATACAATAATTATAGTGACCCATAATATGCAGCAAGCAGCAAGGATAAGTGATTTTTGTGGGCTAATGTGGCTGGGGAAACTTATAGAGTTTGATGCAACAGAAAAGATATTCACTAATCCAAAAGAAAAACTTACGCAGGACTATATCACAGGAAGGGCTGGATAGAAGGGTGTAGCAGCGGATGTAAATCCGCCTGTTGTAGCAGATTAGCGGTTCTGCTGGGCTGTTCCAAATAGGCACAGGAATTATTTATAGAGTTTTTAAGAAACTGGATTTAACAGCAGATTTGGGATTGAGGTATATGAGAAGCACTGAATTTGAAAATGTTGATTACATTAGTGGGTCTAATTTTAGTTTGGATTTTAGCGGGATATTTATCCGTGGCGGGTTGAGGTTTTAATTAAATAGTATAGGAATTTCCTTTTTTTGGCATTATAGAAACATATTGAAATAATAGCACCTGCTATGATAATGTCACCCTTTCAGGGTTTAATGGTGATTGTATAACAAGAACTATAATAATGTCATGCCTTCGGCATTATTTTTGACATTAAAGTCCGAAGGACTGATATTATTATAGCAGGGAGATTATTGTAGCAACCTCAAACCCCAACGGGGTGATATATTATAGCAGGGAGATTATTGTAGCAACCTCAAACCCCAACGGGGTGATATTATTATAGCAGGGAGATTATTGTAGCAACCTCAAACCCCAACGGGGTGATATTATTATAGCAACGGAAGTGTGGTGTAAATTACACCCCGATTTATCGGGGCAGTAGTTGTCGTTACGATTCACAGTTAAGGGGGCAAAATGGAAAAATATTTTCACCATGAACTTGATGATTTAAAACAGAAACTTCTGATTATGGCAAACAGGGTTCAGCAGATGTTATCTGATTCAATGGACGCTCTGGTAAATTTGGATTCTTCAAGAATTGAAGTTGTTAATACACTTGAGCATGAAATAAATAAACAGGAGATAGATATTGACCAGAATGTACTTAAACTGCTCGCATTACATCAACCGGTGGGGCAGGACTTACGATTGTTGGGCATTATATTTAAGATAAACAATGATTTAGAAAGAATTGCTGATGAGACGGTAAATATCTGTGAAAGGGTGGTACATCTTATTAAAAACCCGAAACTTGAAAAGGGTGATATTCTTCCTCAAATGGAACTTATTGTAAAAGAAATGCTGAACAAATCAGTAGAAGCACTATTAAAAACTGATGTTTCAAATGCCAAAGAAATATTCAAAAAAGAGGAAACCGTTGATGCACTCCACAGACAACTTGTCCGGGATGTTATTGACCAGATTAAGAAAAAACCTGAGATCACAGAGTTAGCGTTGGATATAATTTTTATAAGTCATCGGCTTGAACGGATAGGTGATATGGCAGTAAATATTATAGAAGATGTTATGTATTTTGTTACAGGCGAAGACGAACGTCATCCGCTTGATAGAAAAAATGGAGGGGGAAAATAGATGTCAACAATGGTTATTATAGGGCTTCAGTGGGGTGATGAGGGTAAAGGTAAGGTTGTTCATTTCTTATCGGAAAATGCTGACTATGTCGTTCGTTATCAGGGCGGGAACAACGCCGGACATACAGTTGTGTTTGATAACAAAGAATTTGTTTTGCATTTGATTCCGTCGGGTATTCTTGAAAAAGGGAAAAAATGTATTATTGGAAATGGCGTTGTTGTGGACCCTGATGCACTTATTAATGAGATAGATTTTTTGGAAAAGAAAGGGATAAAAATAAAAAATCGGCTTTTCATCTCGGAAAATTGTCATATAATTCTTCCTTATCATAAAATTTTAGATGGTATCAGAGAAAAAATTCAGAATATCGGAACTACAAAAAGAGGTATCGGGCCGTGTTATGCCGATAAATTTTCAAGAACAGGTATTAGAATGTGTGAATATCTTGACAGAGAAACCTTTGATAGTATTCTTGAAAAAAATTTGGAAGAAAAATCAAAAGTTATCAAGAATATCTCGGAAATTAAAAAAGAAATTTTAGAAAAACATTCTATGGTTGTCGGTAGAATTAAAAATTATGTAACTGATACCGCTGTTTTGATAAATGATGTAATTTCCAAGAACAAAAAAATAATTTTTGAAAGTGCGCAGGGAACACTTTTAGATATTGACTTTGGAACATATCCATATGTAACATCCTCAAATCCAACAGCGTGCGGTGTATGTGCAGGATGCGGAGTCAGTCCTACAAAAATTGATAAAGTTTTGGGAATAGTTAAAGCATACACAACACGGGTAGGTGAAGGTCCATTTCCGACGGAATTATCAGATGAAATTGGTGTTCGTATTCAGCAAAAAGGGAAAGAGTTCGGTGCTACAACAGGCAGACCGCGGCGATGCGGCTGGCTTGATACCGTCGCTGTTCGGTATGCCGTGATGTTAAACGGCTGCAATTCTGTTGTATTAACAAAACTTGATGTCTTAGATGAACTTGAAAAAATAAAAATCTGTGTTGGCTATCAGTATAATGGAATAACATTGAAACAATTCCCGCAATCAAGAAAAATAATTAATGAGGTTGAACCTCAATACATTGAAATGCCTGGGTGGAAAAAATCAATCAAAGGAATTACAAAATTCAACAATCTGCCCGAAAATGCAAAACGCTATGTAAAAAAAATAGAGCAACTTATAGACACAAAAATCTCTATGATTTCTAATGGTAGAAGTAAAGAAGAAACGATAATTATTGACAAAAAGTGAACAATATGTTATTATGTTTTCGGAAACGGTAATTCCGAATATGGACTTAATATGGAAACGATAATTCCTAGAATTTTTACGCCGCCAAAATACAATTTTTTTCTTTTCGGTCCCCGAGGCACGGGTAAAACCACATACCTGAAACAAAACTACCCTGACGCTATTTGGATAGATTTACTTGAGCCCGACGTTTTCCGTTCATACAGTGCTTACCCCGAGCGACTGCGGGAAATTGTCCTTGCCAATCCGGATAAGAAAACGGTTGTTATTGATGAAATTCAAAAGGTTCCGGAACTACTGATCGTTATTCACTCACTTATAGAAAAAAAATAAAAAAACAGTTTATATTGACAGGTTCAAGTTCGCGTAAACTTAAAAGAACTGGCGCCGATTTACTTGCAGGAAGAGTTATAAAGAAAACGATGCATCCATTTATGGCTACGGAATTAGGAAAAAAATTCAATCTGAACAATGCTTTGAATTGGGGTTTATTACCTCTTGTAGTGGCAGCTCAAAACCCCGAAGATGTTTTAAGAACTTATGCGTCTCTGTATGTAAGGGAAGAAGTGCAGGCAGAAGGTTTGGTCAGGAACATTGGGAATTTTTCAAGGTTTTTGGAGGCAGTTAGTTTTTCTCACGGTTCAGTGCTTAATATAACAAATGTTGCCCGTGATTGTGAAGTTGAAAGAAAAGTGGTGGAAGGATATATAACAATTCTTGAAGATTTGTTATTGGCGTTTCGTTTGCCCGTATTTACCAAGCGTGCAAAAAGAACCGTTGTTTCCCACCCGAAGTTTTATTTTTTTGATGCGGGAGTTTACCGCTCGCTTCGCCCGTCAGGTCCTTTAGATAAATCCGAAGAAATCGGCGGAAGCGCGCTTGAAGGATTGGTTGCACAGCATCTTATGGCTTGGAATTCATACAGCGGAGAAAAAAATAAAGTTAATTTCTGGCGGACAGCATCGGGTTCAGAAGTTGATTTTGTGGTCTACGGAGAAAAAGTATTTTGGGCGATAGAAGTTAAAAATACATCAAAAATACGCCCGGAAGATTTGCGTGCATTATCAAGTTTCAAGGAAGATTATCCCGAAAGCACCGCCTATTTTCTTTACCGCGGCAAAGAGCGTATAATGAAAAACGGAATATTATGTATACCATGCGATGAGTTTTTATCTAAACTTCACCCGAAGAAAAACACGTAATTTATACCCCACTTTCCGTGTCGCAATTGTAGTTGCCAACCTGTGGCGGGCTAATAAATGGTAAAATCGCCAAGCAATCTTGGCCAAAAGTAGGCTCTGTAAGAGCAACTACATTTTTGGATTATGACACGGTCTGTAACATCGGGGTAAACTTCAATCGCAGAGTTTTTATTTTGAATTCTTTTTCCGTGTAATTCCGTGTCTTCCGTGGTAAATGTCTTTGATCCCGTCTCGGCGGGATTATCCGCCGTGGCGGATTTTCTTTAAATGTGCCGAAGAATTTGTAACAAAAATAATAGAAATTGTTAAAAAAGAGAATTCACAGTTGGAACTGGATTTTTGATGCTGTGAATTTCCGCACATCCCCGAAGCGATGCAATACTGCTTCTCGTTAAAGGGCTGTTTGACAATTCGGTTTTTCTTTGTAGCGGTGCGATTTATCGCACTTTTTTTGGATGAATGTGATCGCTACAGGAGTTGTCGGACAACCTAGCTTGACAAGAGTGTATAAAAAAGTAATTTTGTTTTTATTGATTCTTGCGATAGGTCAGCACTTCAAAAATTAGGATGATTACTATAACTTCCATACTTTTTTGACAGAAATCTTAAAAAAGAATCTGTAATATTTGGAGATAAAATAGGGGGGAGGATAATGGCAGAAAATGTTTATATTAATAATGAATCAATAAAAGATGAAGCGTCTGAATTATTAAAAGAAGCCACTGCAATGAAAAAGAGTAGAAATATCGAAGAAGCCATTAAAATATTAAAAGATGCATATTTAAAGATGGAAAACAAAATAGGAGATAATATATCGGTAGATATTCTAGCAAGGTTGCCACAATATCTTCAAGAAGCTGGAAAGAATGATGAAGCATGGGGAGAATTTAATAAGTTACTTATAAAAATATCTAGTCGAAAACAACATGCTTGGTTTAGACCAATTGAATTGGCTCAAATACATGATAAAATGAGATTGTTTTTGCAACGAGAAGGAAAATATAAAATCGCTATAAAACATGGTATTTTTTTCTGTCTATATTTGGCAATTGGATTTTATAAACAAAATCGTAAAGATCAAATAGATTTTTATTTTGCAAAGGAAAACATAATAAAATTGTTAAAAAAAGCAGATAAAGAACACTCATTAGATAAAATAGCATTATTGGTAGAAGAACAACGTAAATGCCTACCAAACATTAAATTTGGAGAAGTAGGTCGGCAAATAGATATGTTAATAAATGAATGAAATCTTTCATATCAAAGATAACTCCGATTGAATGGCTATTGGATGCTGAACTTTTTTATACAGGTGCAAGATGTTTACTTTCTAATAATATTTTAGCTCCGGGAATCTTTTTGAGTTGCAGGACGATAGAAAAATACTTAAAAACTTTCATTTCTATAAGAACTCAACATATTCCGATGACACATGATTTACAAAGATTATTGACGAATGTTAAAGAAAAAAAGTTTTTAACAAGTTGTAAAAAGAATATAGAAGATAATATTAATTACTTTAATTTAATACAAAACAATGTTTCATATGTGGATGCTCCAGAATATACGAAAAAACTTCCGTTTCCATATGGTTACGGCAAATGTGATATTAATAAATTAGACGAAATTATTTTTAACTTTGAAAAAGCATTATGGGAAATTGAGACAATTAAGGGGTATTCCTTTTCTATAACAAATATTGCAACAATAAAAGAAGTGCTAAATACAGAAAAATTACCAAGTAGAACAGTTGTGTGGTTTAATAAAGAATGGTTATTAAAGGATAATTTATATTTCAAGCAAAATATTAGGAGACAACGGAGTTAAATTGGTTGACTTGTAATTGATTTTTCCACTTTTCAACAATTTTAACAGTTATCTTTTTGAAGTGAAGATGCAACGCTTTATTCTCAAATCAATATTAAAAACAGTATTAGAAATCTTAATAAAATATGAAATATAAGTTGTTTGTGGGTGCTAATCAAAAAGAACTTCGCGAGGAGCGGTTCGCCATAAAGGATGTTATAAACGATAACGCAACCTTGCGTCAGTGTTTTGATGTATTCCTTTTTGAAAATCTTCCTGCGAAGGGAAAATCTCCATCTGTTACATATTTAAAGAATGTTGCCAATAGCGATATTTATATGGGCATCGTCGGTATGAGTTATGGCGACAAAAGGAATGATGGTTTTTCTGCCACAGAGCGAGAGTTCAAACATTTTCTGAAGACAAAGCCAAGCGGTGAAATCATTATCTTTATCAAAGGTGATTCCAGAGAAGATGCAAATAGAGACAAGGATACTCAGAGGTTTGTTAAAACGGTCAAAGCATCACTTATTTATAAAAGGTTTCACAATATAGATGAATTGAAAACGCAGGTGCTTAATAGTTTGATTTCGTTTTTGGATGATAAAGGTGAAATAAGTAAGGGGCCATTTGACAAAGCGGTGCGGTATGATGTCGGCTATGAGATAATAGACGAGCAATTAGTAAAAGATTTCTTAGAGAACCGGGCAGTTAAATTAAAAGTCGCTGTTCCGAAGACAGCAGTTAAAGATTTTCTTACTGACACTTTAAAAGTGGTCAAAGAAGAAAATGCTGTGTTCCACCCTACGAATGCAGCCATCCTTTTTTTTGGCAATAATCCTTCAGAATTAATCACGCATCACAAGATTTGCATCGCCCGATTTAATGGCACTACACGGTCAGAGTTTATTGACTCACAGGAAATCAAAGGATCTATTTACAAGATGCTCGATGAAGTAAAGACATTTTTCTTACGGAATACACGGCTGGCGAACAAAATCGTTGAGTTTAAACGGGTTGATATTCCAGAGTATCCTTTTGAGGCAATACGTGAAGCGATCATTAATGCAATTGCTCATCGTGACTATACACATCGTGGAGCACCCGTTATGGTTTCAGTATTTAACGACCGCATAGAAGTAAGTAATCCCGGAGGATTGTTGCCCGGTCTTAACATCAATAAATTAGAAGGCCATCACGATACTCGCAATGAGGCAATATGCAATATTTTCCATGAAACCCGCGATATGGAACGGTTCGGGACCGGGATCGGCAAGATGAAAAAACTTATGAAGGAACACGGGCTTTTATATCCGGAGTTTATAGAGGAAGGCGATTTCTTTGTTGTTAAGTTCTACGGTCCAGGGGAAAAGATTTTGGATTTAGTTTCCAATATTCCTGAAGAGCGGCAAACCGATTTGAAAAAAATAGGTTTGAACGAACGGCAGATCGAGGCATTACGGTTAATGGTGAATGAGAAAAAACAAATGACCATTACAGCATATTTAGAAATATTTGGAGGAATTGCTAGAAAAACAGCCATAAGGGATTTAAAGAAGTTGATCAAAACGGGTTTTGTAAAAAAGGTTGGATATAAGAAAGGGGCTTATTTTTGCTCTGGAGAAAATGTCCCTAAAAAGTAAAAAATGTCCCTAAAAATGTCCCTAAAAAGCGAAATATGTCCTTATTACCTTCTCAAATTTTGAATAATATATGAAAAACATTAAAGTAAATGATAAGGTGCGGAACATTGCTATCATCGCGCATGTTGACCACGGAAAAACAACACTTGTGGACAAAATGCTGCGTCAGAGCGGGGTGTTTAGGGAAAACCAGGATGTTTCAGAACGCGTGATGGACAACATGGATCTTGAACGCGAGCGAGGCGTTACAATTGCCGCAAAAAACTGCTCAGTACAATGGAAAGGCGTGAAGATAAATATTTTAGACACTCCGGGACACGCTGATTTTGGCGGTGAAGTAGAACGGGCGATTAAAATGGTTGACGGAGCAGTACTTCTTGTTGATGCAGCCGAAGGACCCTTGCCACAAACAAGATTTGTTTTGCAAAAAGCCCTGGAATCCGGGCTTAAAATCATTGTCCTAATTAACAAAATTGACAGGAAAGATGCACGTCCCAAGGAAGTTCTTGATGATATCTACGAATTGTTTATGGACCTTGATGCGAAAGGACATCAGATAGATTTTCCAGTGATTTATTCAGTCGGTAGGGATGGCGTAGCACAAAAATCGCTTGATGAAAAAGGAAAGGATTTAAGCATTCTGTTTGACACAATAATATCAGAGATACCCGCTCCTTCATATAATCTTGATGAGCCATTTCAGATGCTTGTATGTGACCTTGATTATTCGGACTATGTAGGGCGTCTTGCCGTCGGAAGAATATTTAATGGTTATGTAAGCAAAAACGATACCCTTGTCTGCGTCAAAGAAAATGGTGCGCTCTCTCCGTTAAAAACAACAAAACTTCAGGTCTACGACGGGATTAGTATAAAAGAAGTAGCATTTGCCGAGGCGGGAGACATTGTAATTCTTGCCGGCATAGAAGATGTGTCAATTGGTGATACAATTTGCAACAAGGAAACTCCCAAGGCGATGAAAAGAATAAAAGTTGATGAACCGACAATTTCTATGATGTTCACAATTAACTCATCGCCGCTATCCGGCACAGAAGGGAGCATTGTTCAGTCGAGGAAGATATTAGAACGGCTTAAAAAAGAGACATTACAGAATGTTGCAATGCAAGTTGAGGAAATTCACGGTTCCGACGATTACATAGTTAAAGGAAGAGGCGAATTTCAGATGGAAATACTTATTGAAATGATGAGACGGGAAGATTTTGAACTCAGTGTTGGCAGGCCGCAAGTGATACTTAAAAAGAAAGACGGAAAAATTTTAGAGCCGATAGAACATCTTTTTATTGACTGTGCCGAATCCAATATCGGTATAGTTATAGAAAAACTTTCAAGCAGAAAAGGGAAGATGATCAATATGGTGAATCACGGAACAGGAAGAGTGCGATTAGAATTCACCGTTCCAACGAGAGCACTAATCGGATATAGAAGCGAATTTCTTACAGACACGAGAGGAACAGGAATAATGAATTCATATGTCAAGGATTACGAGGAATATAGAGGCGATTTTGCGTTAAGAACAACCGGCTCATTGGTCTCCGATAGAGCGGGAAAAGCGGTGCCATATGCTCTTTACAACCTTGAACCGCGGGGAATACTTTTTGTATCTCCCAACAATCCGGTCTACGAAGGTATGATCATTGGCGAGAATAACCGTGATAATGATTTGAATGTGAACCCGTGCAGAGAAAAAAAACTTTCCAATATGAGGTCTGCTGGAAACGACGACAATATAGTTCTTACACCTATCCAGTCCATTACACTTGAAAAAGCAATAACATTTATAAAAGACGACGAACTTATAGAAATAACTCCGAAGTCCATCCGTCTTAGAAAGACAATACTTCCGGTAACTGAACGGAATAGACATAAAGCAGTGTAGCGGTGGGCGTAAGCCCACTTGTAACAGACTGTGTCGCAATTTTCTTGAAAATAAGATAATGAATAAAAATCCTGTTTTTGTAGCACCCCTTGACAAAATAATTTATTTTTATATAATGAAAAAAAAGTATTGGGACGGTTCTTATTCTTTTTGGGATTGTGGGACGGTGTTTAATTTGTTGAATGACACGGTAAAATATTGTGAAAATTAAAAAACAGTTATTCCGCCAAAGGCGGATATATTCGGCATTATTAATTTTGTTAGTCGTTTTTGCAACGGTGCTGTTGGCAGTTTTATCAAACGGTGGCTATTTTATTTCGTTGTTCAGCGGTACGGGTCTCTCATCGTTGATAAGTGGCGGTAATTGGACGGTCCAACAAACAATTTCAAGTGATATTACCAGCACTAAATTAACCGGCGGCGGTTATGAAATATCTGGCAACACGAATAGCATCGATGGCATAAAATTAAAAACTGATTTAACAAGTGCACATTGCTACCCCAATCCCTTTAAGCCGTCTTTGGGGCACACCAAAATAACATTTGCCAACTTAACATCACACACGAAAGTTCGGGTATTTAACATCGCAGGCAAGTTTGTTTACAAAAATGAAGTTGATACACCGAACGGAGAGTTGGAGTGGAATGCTGTCGATAACGACGGCGACTCTCTGTCGTCCGGAGTGTATATTTTCATAATTACCGACCGAGTAGGTTCGCCTGATGCGAATAATGAAAATCATGAAAAAAGAGGGAAGATAGCAATTATAAGATGAAAAAAATATTCAAATTATTTGTAGTAGTTGCCCGATTTATCGGGCTGTTTTGCTTGATAAATCAAGTAACTACATTTGATGTCGAGGCAGGCACAACCTCTGCAGCATTTCTTGATATTCCCGTCGGTGTCCGAAACATAGCGATGGGTGAGACGGGAGCGACAAGCAACGATGTCAACGCGATATATTGGAACCCTTCGGGTTTAGCGGATGTTTCTTCAAAGCAACTGTCTTTGATGCACGCAATCTGGTTTGAGGATATAAGTTACGAGAATCTGTATTATTGTCAGCCGATGGGTATAGGTGTGCTTGGGTTCGGGCTGAACTATCTTTATATGCATTCAATTGAAAAATATGACGAATATGATAATTTCCTAAACGAGACATATAAGCCGTCAGATATGATGGTAATCCTCGGATATGCGAGAAAATTGTTATTGCGAGGAGCCCCGCCACGGCGGGGCGACGAAGCAATCGCTATAGGACTGAACATCAAATACATTTCGTCAAAATTGGAGGATGAAACAGGAACGGCGTTTGCAATTGATGTCGGCGGAATATATGATAAGTTCAGAATTAAGAATTCAGAATTAAGAATTGGTTTAGCAATACAGAATATTGGAACGAAGATGAAGTTCATTGATGAGAAGTATGCATTGCCGATGAACATCAAACTTGGCTGCTCATACAACTTTATGCCCTTAATCTCTCAATCTCCCAATCTCTTAATCTCCGCTTTTGACATCAACAAACCGATAGATAATGATGTGCGAGTGAATTTTGGAACTGAGTATTCTCGCAAATTCGGTGAAAACATACTACTTTCCGGGCGTGTTGGTTACAAAACAAACACGGAGGGCTATGATGCAATAGACGGACTTTCTGTGGGTTTCGGATTTTCATTTCAGGACTACTCTATTGACTACGCATTCGTGCCATATGGTGATTTGGGTGATACTCACAGAATCTCTTTAATAGCCCGCTTCGCTGGAGCTTCAGCGAGGCAAGCAAAATTCGGAGGTAGTGGTGAGAAAAAAGAGAGGAAGAGAGAAGAGGGGAAGAAAGCAAGAGAGAGTGAGAGAAAAGAAGTAAAGGTTGATCTGGAAAAAGAAGCAGAGAAGGAAAAAATATATCAGGAAGGTATAAAATATTTGGAAGGGAAAAATTATATTGAAGCTACGGGTAAATTCAACGCTGTCATACAGATAGACTCGGCGTATAAAGATGTGCTTGCAAAATGGAGAGAAGCGTGGAGAGGAGCGTCGCAAGAATTAATAAAAGTGGAAAAGGAAGAAAAAAAGAAGTAAAAAAAGAAGAGTCAGTGAACGTTTAGTTAAATGAAATGGGCCCGTAGCTCAGCTGGTAGAGCACTTGACTTTTAATCAAGTGGTCGTGCGTTCAAATCGCACCGGGCTCATTTTTCTTTTGTATTTTTTTGTATTTTTTGTATAATGCAATTCTGTGATTCAGAGAATCAAAAGGTTTATTGATAAGTACAAAATGCTTCAAAAAAATGACAGAATTCTTGTTGGACTTTCTGGAGGTCCGGATTCTGTTTTTTTAACTGTTATGCTGAACGAAGTGAAGAATCTCTACAAAATAAAAATTTTTGTTTGCAATATTGATCATCAGTACCGTAAAAATAGTTGGAAAGATACAAAATTTGTAAAGAAATTTTGCGAAGAATTGAATGTTCCCGTAACATTAAAAAAAATAAAATTTTTGAACGAAGTGTCATGCCACAGGCATCCGCCACGGCGGAGCTGTGGCGAAAAATCCGCCTCTGGCGGAACAAGATTTAGCGAAGAAAAAGCAAGAAACCTGCGGTACAAAATTTTTGAAAATGTTGCCAAAAAATACAAGTGTAATAAAATTGCAACAGGGCATACATTAAATGATAATGCCGAGACGGTTTTAATGTGGATTGCCCGTGATTGCGGGATAAAAGGGCTTAAAGGAATTCCTCCCGTCCGCGGAAAAATAATTAGACCGATTCTGTGTGCTTCCAAAAAAGAAATTATTTCATATCTAAAAAGAAATAAAATAAAATACTGTATTGACAGCACAAATTTTTCTACAAAATTTACAAGAAACAGAATTCGCCTGAATATAATTCCTCAACTTGAAAAAATAAATCCGGAAGCAGCAAGACATATATTTGAACTTGCAGAGAAATTGAGAAATAAAAAAAACATTAGGGACGGGGTTGACACAATTGCTAAAAATTACTATAATAAAAAAACTGGCTTTATACCAAAAGAAACATCTGTTTTTTTTGATGCGGCAAAAATTGACATCAAAAAAATTAAAATAAGAAAATGGCATTTTGGCGACAAAATGGTTCCTTTTGGAATGAACAGTCAGAAAAAGTTGCAAGATGTTTTTACCGACGAGAAAATTCCGAGAAACATAAGAAAAGAAATTCCTGTTGTTTGTGAGGGAAAAAAAATTGTTTGGGTCTCCGGTGTAAAAAGGTCAAATGATGCAAAATTAACGAACAGCACGAAAGAAATTATCAAAATGGAGTTGAAAAAATAATCTGACGGGATTTACAGGATAAAGAAAAAAATAGACACGGAGGACACGGAAGACGCGGAAAAGAATTAAGAAAAAGTCAGTGTAATCCGTGTAAATCCGTGTCAAAGAAATATTTTAAAAATCCTGTTAATCTTGTCAAAGAATTGAAAAATGCAAAATGATATTTCCGAAATAATTATAACTTCCGAACAGATACAGAAAAGGGTAAAAGAACTATCTTCGGAAATATCAAAAGATTACGAAGGCAAACAACTTATGCTCGTGTCTGTGTTAAAGGGCGCAACTATTTTTCTTGCCGATTTGATGAAGAATATTTCAATTCCCTTGAGCATTGATTTTATGACTGTCTCGTCTTACAAAAACACACAGTCAAGCGGTGTTGTTCGTAATCTTTTGGATTTGCGTGAAACACCTGAAAATAAAAATATTCTGATTGTTGAGGATATAATTGACACGGGTATTACAATGGATTATCTCTGTGAGAATCTTAAAACAAGAAATCCGAAATCGTTAAAAATCTGTTCGCTTCTTTATAAACCTGCAAGAAAAATAAAGACAATAAAAATTGATTATCTGGGTTTTGAAGTGCCTGACAAATTCGTCGTCGGATATGGTATAGATTACAACGAAATTTATAGAAATCTTCCGTACATATGTGTATTAAAACCGGAGGTCTACAAGAATAGCAAGTTATAAAGTTTATAAAGTCCCGTAGGGACGCTCTGTTAATAGTATAAAGTTATCCGCCAAAGGCGGATTTCTGCCCGACGCCTGCCCGACAAGTCCGGCCAGGAGAGGATGGCAGTCGGATACCTGTGGCGGAAAAATAAAAAGGAGTATTAAACAATGGGCAAACAACTTAAAAATGTGGCACTGTGGATGTTGATAATCGTGGGTTTTGTTTATCTATGGCAGATCTCGTCGGAGAAAGCAAAAGAGATTGAACTTACATATTCGGAGTTCAAACAGTTTGTAAAAGAAAAAAAGATTTCGGATATAATTATTTCGCAGGATTTGATTTCAGGTACTTTGGAAAAAGAGGGAAAAAGTTTCAAGTTTAAGGCGGTTCCTGTTGCAGACAGCAAACTTGTTGAAGATTTGGAAAATAATCAGATAAAATATAGAGGACAGAAAAATCGCGGGTGGTTTGTTGAACTTATTTTAAGTATTGTGCCATGGATATTGATTGCCTTTGTATGGTATATTCTGTTTTTCCGTGGTGCCTCAATGGGAGGTAGGCAGGTTTTTTCATTCGGAAATAGCCGCGCCCGACTTCAAACGGACAAAAAAAACAAGACGACATTTGCCGATGTGGCGGGTATAGAGGAATCAAAAGAAGAGTTGAAAGAGATAATACAGTTTTTGAAAGACCCTGCTAAATTTCAGAAATTGGGCGGGAAAATTCCCAAAGGCGTTTTGTTAGTCGGTCCCGCAGGAACCGGAAAAACACTCCTTGCAAAAGCCGTCGCAGGAGAGGCAGGTGTTCCGTTTTATGCGTCAAGCGGTTCAGAATTCGTTGAAATGTTTGTCGGAGTTGGTGCATCGCGTGTTCGGGATTTGTTTAATATGGGTAGAAAAAATGCGCCCTGCGTTTTATTTATTGATGAAATTGATGCTGTCGGTCGCCACAGGGGCGCAGGTTTCGGTGGAGGCCACGACGAAAGAGAACAAACACTAAATCAACTCTTGGTTGAAATGGACGGGTTTGAAACAAAAGAGGGTGTTATACTTCTTGCCGCTACAAACCGTCCTGATGTTCTTGATGCCGCACTTCTACGCTCGGGAAGGTTTGACAGGCATATCGTTGTTCCAGTTCCGGATATAAAAGGCAGAGAAGAAATTTTGATGGTTCACGCAAAAAATGTGAAACTTTCTCCATTAGCAGATTTATCCATTATTGCAAAAAGGACGCCCGGTTTTGTAGGTGCGGATTTGGCAAATTTGGTAAACGAAGCGGCGCTTTTAGCTGCCCGTCGTGAGAAAGAGGCTGTTGAAATGCCGGAACTTGAAGAGGCAATTGACAGGGTTATGTCAGGTCCCGAACGGCGTTCCAAAAAAATCTCCGAGAAAGAAAAAAGAATAATAGCGTTTCACGAATCTGGGCATGCACTTGTTGCAAAACTTATGCCTAATACCGAGTCGGTTCATAAAATTTCTATAATTCCGAGGGGGATGGCGTTGGGTTACACAATTCAACTTCCTACCGAGGATAAATATCTTATAACTAAATCGGAAATAATTGCAAAACTCACGGTTCTGCTCGGTGGTCGCGCCGCAGAAAAAATTATTTTTAATGAAATAACAACTGGTGCGGAGAACGACTTGAAAGTTGCCACATCCATGGTTCAGAATATGATTTGCATCTATGGTATGTCGGACAAATTGGGTAATGTATCCTTGAGAAAAAGGGAAGAAGAGATATTTTTGGGGCGGGATATTTTTGCCCAGGAAAAACTTTATTCCGAAAAAACCGCGCAGCAGATTGACGAGGAAACGAAAAAAATACTTGATGAGGCGTTTGAAAAAGCGAAAGAACTGATAAAAAACAACATTGAAAAACTGAATCGTCTTGCCGAGAAACTTGTTGAAAAAGAAATTTTAGATGGTGATGAACTGGCGAGGTTGTTAAACGGCGACACAGTAAAGGCAGAGAGGTGAGGCAGAAGGAAGTGGTTTGTAGCGGCGAATGTAAATTCGCTAAATTCGTCGGCTTACGCCGACCGCTACCACTCTCTTCCTTTCTGGTGTTGAAATGGACAGAAAAAAAATTGAAAAAGCGGTAAAAGAGATACTTCTTGCAATTGGTGAAAATCCTGAAAGAGAAGGACTTAAAAAAACACCTGAAAGGATTGCGAGAATGTATGAGGAAATTTTTTCCGGGATGCAGAAAAATCCCGAAAAGGAACTTGAGGTTTATTACACCGACGAGGAACACGAGGAAATAGTTTTGATAAAGGACATCAGTTTTTATTCTGTCTGCGAACATCATCTACTTCCATTTTTTGGAAAAGTTCACATTGGATATGTTCCCAAAAAAGACAAACTATTGGGCATTTCAAAAATTGCACGGCTTGTAGATGTTTTTTCTAAGCGGCTTCAATTACAGGAACGGATTACAAAACAACTCGCAGATATTATTATGAAAAAAATTTCGCCATATGGAGTGATGGTTGTGATTGAGGCAGAACATCTTTGTATGACGATGCGCGGTGTCCAAAAACCAGGAACAAAAGTAGTAACATCAGCAATAAGAGGAATTTTTTCAAAGGATGCCAAAGCACGAGCAGAAGCACTTACATTGATTAAAAACTAATAAGAGAATACGCTGATACGGGAATACGGTAATATGGTGATATGTTGATACGGTTGTACGGTTTTTACATGTCAGCATATTAGCATATCAGCGCCTTTTCGCAAACACAAATGGTCAAAATAGTCGGAATTCTTAATGTTACGCCGGATTCGTTTTCTGACGGTGGAAAATTTTACAAAATCACCGATGCAATGAAACATGCGGAAAAACTCATATCTGAAGGTGCGGATATAATTGATGTTGGCGGTGAGTCATCAAGACCCGGAAGCGTTGTTGTGGAAGATGTGGAAGAAATTAGACGAGTAATTCCGGTTATAAAAGAAATCAAAAAAAGATTTCCTAAAATCTCTGTTTCTGTTGATACATATAAACCAAATGTTGCTTCTGAGGCAATTGATAACGGTGCGGAAATTGTCAACGATATCTACGGTTTGAGATGGTCCCGTTCCGTCACCAGAGGCCCGCTTTGCCCGCCTTGCCACGAGGTAGGCAGCGAGGTGAGCGAGCCTCTCCTTCGGCGGGGCGGGAGCAGTATGGCAGATATCGTTGCACAAAAAAAAGTGTCCGTGATAATTATGCATATGAAAGGGACACCACAGGATATGCAGAAAAACCCGGAATATAAAGATGTCATTTCAGAAATTTACAGATTTTTCAAAGAGCGATTAAAATTCGCGAAATTAAAGGGCATAAAAAAAGAAAAAATAATTTTAGACCCAGGAATCGGTTTTGGAAAAACATTGCGACATAATCTTCTGATAATGAAAAATCTTTCGGAATTTAGAAAATTGGGACAACCTGTTATGGTCGGACCTTCAAGAAAATCGTTTATCAGTGGTTTATTAGGTAGCAGGGACGTCTCTACAACAGATGATGTTTCAAATCGACTGGAAGGTACTATTGCATCATCGCTTTATTCTGTGTTAAATGGTGCCGATTATTTGCGGGTTCACGATGTCTTATCAATAAAAAGAGCATTAACGGTTTGGAATGCAATTAGTGTAGGACCGCCAAGTGCGAGATAGCACGAACATAGTTCGTGTCTCCGTAGGCACGGTCTGTGACCGTGCTTGATGGTAGTGTAGTCCCTTGTGGGCGTTACAAAAAAACAATGTTGCAAGGGGGACGGAGGAAAATAAATTTATGTGATTATGACACAGTCTGAAGGCGGTGATTGTTACAGGTGACGGCGACTTTCATTGCTTAATTGAATACCTTAAAAAACAGGGTAAATTGGAAAGATTGCTAATACCAAACCGCAATAAGTATTCTTTTCTCCTACGGAAGTTTCGACATAATATGGCTTTTGTTGATGATTTGCGTGGGAAGGTGGAGTATAAATAAAAAAGGGGCATTCCGCGGGACGAACCCTTTGGATAACCCCTCATCGTGATTCGGCATGAGTATATATAAAAATTTGATTTTTGTCAAGTGTTTTTTTTGAAATTAAAATTTTTAATAGCCGTGGTAAAAGTGGAACTGATGGAACCGGCGTGGATAAATTTTTTATGATGATTAGGGCGTGTCTTGGTGTTTGGGTGATTTATAAATGAAATCAACTGAAAAAGCCATATCAAAAGCATTGCTTGAGGTATGGGAATGGAAGGATGAGGTATACAAGAATTTGCGTTCAAAAAAATGTTAAAAGAAATTTTAATAAATATTACTGACATTGCGTTACTTTCGTATATTTTTTACCGTCTAATAGTTCTTATTAAGGGAACCCGTGCCGTTCAGGTACTTCTTGGAATTGTTGTTTTGGGACTTGTAACGGCAGTATCAATTTATCTTAAACTTGAAACCACATCATGGCTTCTGAAAAATTGTTGGTCGGCGGGACTTGTTATTCTGGTAGTTGTATTTCAACCAGATATCCGTTCAGCTCTTGCACAACTTGGCAGCGGAAAACTTACCCATTTATTTATGAAAGAAGAAATTATTGCTATAAAAGAAATCGTTTCCGCCGTGAAAGAATATTCTCATAAAAAAATTGGTATGCTTATTGTTATTGAACAAGAAACAGGCCTCAAAGATATTATTGAAAAAGGGATAAAAATCAACGGGGAAATATCGCGCGAACTTCTAATTTCAATTTTTAATCCGAGGGCACCTCTTCACGACGGTGCGATTGTAGTATCGGGTTCAAAAATTATTGCGGCGGCATGTATTCTTCCTTCAACTGAAAATCCGGCAATATCAAAATTTCTTGGTATGCGACATCGTGCAGCAATTGGTATAACTGAGGTCTCCGATGCCTTTGTAATTGTTGTTTCGGAAGAAACCGGAAGCATTTCAATTTCGCATAATGGTAAACTTGAAAAAGATGTTAAAATAGATAGTCTTGAAAATTTTTTATTTAATATATGGAAAAAACAGGAAAAACATTTTTTTGAGAGGAGAACAAACGACATTGAACCCAGCCCTTCCTAAAAGATTGTTAAAGAGGGGATTGGGGTTATAAATAGAGGAGGAAGGGCTGGGTGAAAATAGAATGGATTAGAAGAAACTTAGATATAAAAATTCTCTCTGTTATACTTGCGGTGCTGTTGTGGTTTATAAAGCGGAGACTTGGAAAATAAAGGAACGCCAATCTGACGCGAAAATAGAACGCAGAACAGATGCGAAATTCACCCCGCACATAATTATGTGCGGGGCAAGCGCAGAACCAACCTGCCAGACGATGGCAGGCGGGCGCAAAACATTTAGCGTTAGTTTGGCGTAAAGGTTTGGCGTCAGTTTGGCGATATTTTTATGAAGAAGTTATTTGGTACTGATGGAATTAGAGGTATTGCTGGTAAATATCCTCTTGAAGCGGATTTAATAAAAAAAATAGGTTATGCCGCCGCGATAATAATTAACGATTCCTCCCAAAAAGAATTTATTCTGGGGTGTGATACTCGCGAGTCATCGTCGTGGATTTCAAAAGCCATTAGCGATGGAATAATGTCTGCGGGTGTTGATGTTTTTGATTGCGGAGTTATTTCAACGCCTGCCGTTTCGTATATCACTTCAATTAGAGGTTCATCCGCCGGATGCGTTATTTCAGCGTCTCATAATTCCGCAGAGTTCAACGGCATAAAATTTTTTTCAAACGAAGGAATTAAAATCACCGACGAGCAAGAACTGGAAATTGAAAAGTTTGTTTTGAGTGAAAATGTAATCGCGGAGGGTGCAAAGGAGAGTAAAGAGCGCAAAAATGATAAAAAAACCGTCGGGCAATATAAAGTTTCGGATAATTATGCAGATGCTCTTTATACGAAATTTTTATGTACAACCCTTCCCAAAGATTTTGATTTAAGCGGCTTAAAAATTGTTATTGACTGTGCCAATGGTGCAAACTATAAAATTGCACCGGAGGTTTTTTCTTATCTCAAGGCGGAAATAATAACCTTGTCTGTTTCGCCCGACGGTAAAAATATAAATAAAAATTGCGGTTCGTTACATCTTAAAAATTTACAAAATGCAGTTGCAGAAAATAATGCCGACTTTGGGATTGCTTTTGATGGCGACGGCGATAGATGTTTGTTTGTGGATGAAAAAGGTGAAATTAGAGATGGTGATTATCTAATTGCGATTGCTGCCGATGAACTTAATAAAAACGGGGAATTGAAAAATAATTCTGTGGTTGCGACAGTTATGGCAACTTCGGATTTTACAAAGCGATGGAACGAGACGGCATAAAAGTGTTAGAGAGCGCTGTTGGTGACAAATATGTTCATAGTGAAATGATTAAAAACGATATAATTTTGGGCGGAGAGCAGTCGGGACATATAATTTTCAGAAATTTTTTATCAACAGGTGACGGACTTTTAACATCCATTCAAATTTCAGCCATAATAAAAAAAAGCAAAAAATCATTGTCGGAATTGTCAAAAATCATAAAAAAATATCCACAAGTTTTATTAAATGTAAAAGTTGACGCTTCGCTAAAAAAGATTCCAATCTTCGAGAATAAAAAACTGTCAGATGTAATAAAATCTGTTGAGGAAAAATTAGATAGTAATGGCAGGGTGCTTGTAAGATATTCCGGTACGGAGCCGCTTTTGAGGATAATGGTAGAAGGTCCCGATGAAAAAACAATAAATGATTTTGCCCAAGAAATCGCAGAAATCGCGAAACAGACGCAGAACTAAAACGCAAAACAGACGCAAAGTTCACATTGTAATAGGGTTGGTTTAGCGTTGGTTTAGCGTGTTAAGTTTCGCGTCAGTTTAGCGGTAGTTTATGGTGAAACTCGGTGTTAACATTGACCATATTGCATCAATAAGAAATTTAAGAAAGGGTATTTTTCCCGACTTGGTTTGTGCGGCAGAGATTGCTGAAAAGGCCGGTGCAGATGGAATTACCGTGCATCTTCGCGAGGACCGGAGACACATCAACGACGATGATGTGAAAAGATTAAGAAAAAAAATTAAAACAAAACTGAACCTTGAAATGTCGATTGCTTCTGAAATAGTTGCTTTCGCAAAAAAAATAGTTCCTGACGATGTCTGCCTTGTTCCAGAAAAAAGGCAGGAGTTAACCACCGAGGGCGGGCTTGATATTTTGTCAAACCATAAAAAGATTGAAAGGATTGTGAAAGATTTGAAAAATAAAAATATTGTTGTAAGTATTTTTATTGACCCTGATTTTGAGCAAATAAACATAGCAAAAAAAATAGGTGCGGATTTTGTTGAACTTCATACTGGCAAATATGCCGATGCAAGAAATAAAACAGAAAGAAAAAAAGAACTTGTAAAAATTCAAAAAGCATCGGAGTATGTTTTACAACTTGGGTTAGGACTTAATGCTGGACACGGACTTGATTACGAAAATGTTTCCGAGATTGCTAAAATTAAAGGGATAAATGAACTTAACATCGGCTACTCAATAATTTGCCGTGCAGTTTTTGTCGGACTTTTTCAAGCAATAAAAGAAATGAAAGGGGCGATTGAAAGATTGAAAGATTGATGAAGATTGAAAGATTCGAGGATTTAAAAGTATGGAAGGACGCTAAAAATTTAGCGACAGAAATTTACAAACTGACCTCAAATGAAAAATTTAAAAAAGATTTTGGACTACGCGAACAGATTCAACGTTCATCTGTTTCAACATTATCAAATATAGCAGAAGGATATGAACGGAATAATAATAAAGAATTTATTAAGTTCTTGGTATATGCAAAAGGTTCAGCGGGAGAGGTAAGAGCACAATTACATTTAGCGTATAGTATCGGTTATGTATCGGAATCTGACTTCAAAAGTGTGTATGAAAAAGTTGTAGATATTTCTCAGCAACTCTCTAATTTCATAAAGTATTTAAGAAAGAATCTTTAAATTTTTCAATTTTTTTAATTTTTCAATAGGTTTTATCATGTGCGGAATTGTTGGATATATTGGCAATAAATTAGCGTCAGAAGTCATATTGGACGGACTTAAGCGGCTTGAATACCGAGGATACGATTCGTCCGGTATAGCAACAATTGAAGATAATCCCGCATTTTGCGGGATAAAGATAAGTCGTGCTGTTGGAAAAATAAAAAATCTGGAAACAGTAATATGGAACAAAAAATTTTATGGAACCGTAGGTATTGGTCATATCAGATGGGCTACACACGGGAAGCCATCCGAAGAAAATGCACATCCGCATACCGATTGCTCTGGAAAAATTGTTGTTGTCCATAACGGAATCATAGAAAATTACAGACAATTAAAAAGGGAACTTTTATCTGAAGGTCATAAATTTCGCTCGGAAACGGATACGGAAGTTGTTGTTCATCTTATAGAAAAGTATTACAGTGGAGATATTTTGTCGGCTGTGAAAACCGCAGTAAAACATCTCAAAGGTGCATATTCGATTGGCGTGCTTTCAGAAGACAATCCGGATGTTTTGCTCGGTGTCCGTTGTGATGCCCCATTAGTCGTGGGGTTAGGCGAAAACGAATTTTTTATCGCATCCGATATTCCGGCCGTTCTTGCATACACAAAAAAATTTATTTATCTTTTAGACGGTGACATTGTGGAACTAAAAAAGGACTCGTATAGAATCTTTGATAAATCCGACGAAATCGCCGAGAGGAAAATAAATACTATTGAGTGGGATTCTCTAATGGCTGAAAAATCTGGTTATAAACATTTTATGCTTAAAGAAATTTTTGAGCAGTCGCAGACGATTGAGGACACATTTCGCGATCGCCTTGTCGTTGAAGATATAAGCGAATTTTTTGACGACATGAATATAAATCCGCAGATTATACGGGACATAAATAAAATTTCAATTGTTGCTTGCGGAACATCATATCACGCCGGTTTAATCGGAAAATTTTTGTTTGAATCACTTGCCGGAATTTCAACCGAGACGGACATTGGTTCCGAGTTCAGATACCGTGATTTGATTATTGACGATAAAACGCTATTAATTGCAATAAGCCAGTCGGGTGAAACAGCGGACACTATCGCTCCGTTGAGAGAAGCAAAAAAGCATGGTGCGAGAACGCTTTCAATTTGCAATGTAATGGGTTCAACGATTACCCGCGAGTCATCTGCAACTTTTTATACGAGATGTGGTCCTGAAATAGGGGTTGCTTCCACAAAAGCATTTACCGGGCAACTTACCGCAATTTATCTTTTGGCACTTTATTTCGGAATTGTCCGAGGAAAAATTACAAAGGATTTTGCGTCTAAATTTATTGACTCACTTATTCAAATTCCTCGTGATATCTCCGAAATTTTAAAAAAAGAAGATGGGATAAAATCAATCGCAAAAAAGTTTTTCAAAAAATCACATTTTCTATATTTGGGACGAGGATTGAATTACCCTATTGCGTTAGAAGGTGCGTTGAAACTAAAAGAAATTTCATATATTCATGCGGAGGGTTATGCATCAGGAGAGATGAAACACGGGCCAATTGCACTTATAGACGAGAATATGCCGGTTGTCTGCATCGCAACGGCCGGCAGGGTGTATGAGAAAATTCTTTCGAATATAGAAGAGGTAAAAGCCCGTGAAGGAATTGTTATTGCTATTGCCACAGTTGGCGATGAATTGATAAAAGAAAAGGCAGATTATGTTATATATATTCCTGAAACAGATGAGGCATTGTATCCTTTCTTGACCGTAATTCCACTGCAACTTTTGGCGTATTATGTAGGTGTTTTGCGTGGCTGTGATGTTGATCAGCCGAGAAATCTGGCAAAAAGTGTTACGGTAGAATAAGTTGTAAAACATCATTCCACTCCTTCCATTAATACTTGCACATTCAATAAAGTTTCACAAAAATCACAAATAGTTCACATCTTTTTCACTTATCTACAGTATAATACCTGGGGAAAGGGTTTCTCTTAACCCTTATTTGACTTTTACTCCAGATTCACCCCTGTAGAAGCAGTTGGCAGGAGGTGGCAGGTGTTTTACTATTTGCGATTTACTATTTACTATGTACTATTTACGGTCTTTTTACAATCACTGTTTTTTGGTGCTGGCACTACAGCAGTTAATTTTTTGCGTATAGGTGTAGGTGCACGTGTGGTAGGTATGGGCGAAGCATACACTGCTGTATCAGATGAAGCAAATGCTATATACTGGAATCCTGGTGGATTATCGCAATTACATAGCGAAGAAGTATCATTTATGCGTGCTATGTGGATTGAAACAATAAATTATGACCATCTTGTGTATATACTCCCGATAAAGTTGGGTGATGAAAAACATATATTAGGTGCAAGTATAGATTATGTATCAATGAGCCCGATACAAAAAGTTGGTATTAAAAAAGACGATTTAGCTAATCCTGACCCCGATGACAGTATAACCGAAACTTACAGCCCGAATGATTTAGCACTAACATTATCCTGGTCAAAGAAATTTGTTAATAAAATATGCACTGGTGCAAGTATAAAATTTATACAGAGTAAAATAGAGCGGGAATCGGCATATGCGTTTGGAATAGATTTAGGTGGATTATACATTTTGAATGACAATATTAGTTTTGGGGCAGTATTAAAAAATATTGGTACACCAATAAAGTTTAGAGAGAAATCATATAATTTACCTATGGACATAAAGTTAGGTGTTGCTTTACGACTCTTAGAAAACAAACTTATAACAGCAGTAGATATAGTTATGCCTGCTGATAACAATGTGTATTTTAATGTCGGTGCAGAATATAAGTTGCTATCTAAAAAAGAAATAAGTTTATGTCCAAGAGTTGGATATAAGGGAACAGGAAATTTAAGTTGCGGCGTAGGCATAATCGGGTATGGTGTTGTATTTGATTATGCCTGGATGCCATTTAGTGGCATTGGTAACACACACCGAATGTCTATTTCATTTCCGTTTGCTGTGAAAAAATAAAAAAAGAAAAATGGCGCCACTGAAAAGTGCTTGGCTACATAAATCGCTGTACATTGTGCAGAAGAATCATATGAAAAATTGTGTATCACAAATTACAAAGCACAAACATATCTTTGAGTGGTTTTTTCTCAGAAACAGGAAATGTGTAAAAGCCACCTTACATTTTCTATCTTTACCATTCCCTATCTACTACCCGCTATTTACTATTTTCTATTCTCTGTTCTACAGTTTACGCTCAACCTAACGAAGCACCGTGGATTGGGCACAGACAGGCATACTATGCACTTGTTGATACGAATTTACCGATACGGGCGAGTGTAGTTGATGACACAGCGGTGTCAAGCGTAAAAGTATTCTATCGTCAGACAACTCCACCAGGGGCATGGAATGAACTAACTATGTCTTACGAAGGTGCAGATATATATATTACAACAATCCCAGCAATCGCTGTTACAACATCTGGTATAGAATACTATATTGAAGCACAGGACAATAACACCTACACCTAATATACGATACGACCCTGCTGGTGGCTCAGCGGCACCATATAAAACAGATGTATCAAAAATCTTATGGAAACAAATGGGTCCATGGGGAGGTTATGTCTGGGCTGTTGCACAGAATCCAAAAAATACTAATGTATTATATATTGAGTCAGACCAGTATTATTCACAATACATGTCTATTGACGATGGTAAAACATGGCAATTCGCACAGAAAAATTGCAGTAGTACCGCTGATTGGGGTAGAGGTTCTTATGAAGGTACATCTATAGTAGTTGACCCTTCAACACCAACTATAGTATACCGTTCAGACATAATTCATTCCTATCCTTATATGGGCGTCAATAAAAGTACAACATCAGGGAATAGTTGGGTAAACATAGGTCAGCAAATCGGTAATGGTCAGCAAATCGGTAATTGTTATGTGTACCATGTGACTATTGACCCATCTAATACAAACAGATTATATGTTTGTGTAAGTAGTGAACAGATTACTGGCGCCAATGCTCCTCAAGGAAGTCTTTGGAGAAGTAATAATGGTGGAGATTCTTTCAGCCCAATAGATGGAACTCTGAATGCAGGTAGGACTGTATTAGCAATTGACCCACTATCCAGCGGGAATACAATGTACTGCGGCACATGGAATCAAGGTATACGCAAATCGGTTGATGGTGGCACTAACTGGACCCAACTAAGTTTTCCTGTTGATAATGCACATATTGCTGCTCATGGGTTGACCATAAATCCTTCCATACCGACAACAGTGTATGCCTTGGAGAGAGACAATGGTGTCTATAGAAGTTTAGACGGTGGTGCTTCCTGGACACAGATAAATAATGGGCTACCAACACCACCTTTCTTTCCATTCACTCGTATCGCAGAACTTGCTGTTGACCCAAACAATCCCGCTACACTTTATCTTACAACAAATACTGGGAATGATCTTTCTGGGGGTGCTTACAAAAGTATCAACAACGGCACTAACTGGACACGAAGTTGGCAAGGTGAATTAGAGACCCCAGAAGATACTTACATAGTTCCTACATCTTGCTACTATTTTCTAAATGCCATAACTGTTAATCCTAAAGATACTAATAAAGTTTATGCTGGTACTTGGTGGGGAGTTTTTAGAAGTACTGATTCGGGGAATTGGTGGAAACAATCAAAGAAAGGTTTCCAGAATACATATTGCTACTCTGTTGTACCTGCACCGGATAAACCAGGTAGAATTTATGTTGGTACATGTGAAACGAGATTATGGCGTACAGAGGATTATGGTGAAACATGGAAACAATATTATGAAGGGTTAGAGAACGAGCATGCTTACTATGCCTGTACGTCCATAGACAGAATAGTTATAAATCCATTTACACCAAGTATACTTTATGCCGGGCACTCCTTTGGCGACGAGGATGGTGTTTTAGTTAAAAGTACAACTACGGGAGAAAGTTGGTTCCAGGAAAATACAGGACTACCACTACAAATACGTATTGCAGGGTTGGCTATAGATCCACTAAACCCTGATACAGTTTATGCTGCTCCGGGAACAGGACAAAAAACACCAGAGGTACAAAAGTATGGAATCTATAAGACCGTAAATGGAGGAGATAACTGGGTTCAGACAGGACTAAATAATGTGCATGTATGGGATATAGTCGTTGACCCGATAAATTCAAATAATATCTATGCCGCGGTTAGGTTTGCTTATACTAGTCCAGGTGACTATGGTATATGGAAATCAACCCGTGCTGGAATAGGTTCCTGGGCAAAGATTACACCAGATGCGCCAGTTAATGACATTACGATGCATCCGTGGGACAATAGGATACTTTATGCTGGTACAGATGGTGGAGTGTACAAAAGTACGGATAGTGGTGCAACATGGCAATTGGCAAGTCGTCTTGATGTAATTATAAACCAGGTTACTATAGACCCTTTTGTGCCTGATGTAATTTATGCTGAAGGAGGGTCAGTGCATACTTTATTTCGAAGTCCTGATGCATGTAGTTCCTGGGTAGTAGTAGGCGATAGGATAGGTGCCACTAACCTACCACTGGCTCATCAGATGACATTAACCTGTGACCCTCATACACCTAATATAGTTTATTATGGTCAGTTTGGTGCCGGTGTTCTCAAGTCGGAAATAAAACATGGCATACAGGCAACTGCTGGTGGGTTTGGTATATATACTTGTCCCACTGTTACGGAAGGAGAGCCATTCAATATAAACTTTGTTGCATTGGATAATGACAAGTATGTAACTACAGGTTATGCTGGTTCGGCTAATCTATCGGTCAATAAAGGCAACATTAGTTCTACACTGGCTGATAATTTCATAAATGGTGTGGACAAACGGACAGTGACAATATCAAACACAGCAGGGTATGTTCTAATCTGTGCTACCGATACAGTCAACCCTGGCATAAATGGCAATACCACTGTTTTTGTATTGGGTTTACCACCTGCTGCGGTAACGAATTTATCTGCATTAACAGGGTTTAGTGAAGGGAAGATAAACCTAGTGTGGACATCACCTGGTGACAATGGAATTGTTGGGGAACTTGGTGTAGGAAGTAAGTTTCATATAGCGACAACTACTGTATTAAGCAATGCAGAAAACATAAACTATTGGAATATGAGAGGAACAACGACACTTGCGGATATACAAATATCAACTTCTGGTGTAAATCCTGGGGACACACAGACATATCTTGTTGAGAACTTACAGTCTGGGGCAACCTACTATTTTCGTATATGGACAAAAGATCCTGCTGGAAACTGGTCAGGCATTTCCAATGGTGCAACAGCATATATCGCTGTCCCACATGTTCAGGATGCACCGTACATTGGTCACATAGGTGCAAAGCGTGCGGTTGTTAATAAAGAGTTACCGATACGGGTGAGTGTAGTTGATGACACAGCGGTGTCAAGTGTGAAAGTATTCTATCGGCGAACAACTCCACCAGGGGTATGGAATGAACTTACAATGCTGTATGAAGGATCGGACATATACATCGCTACTATTCCCGCTAATGCAGTCACTACTGGTGGTATAGATTATTACATAGAAGCGCGAGATGGAGAATCCAATGTACGGTATGATCCTGCTGGTGGTTCCAACGCACCATACAAAACCGCTGTATCAAAAATAATTTTTGTTCCGAAAGGACCTTCCATAGTTGGTTATATGTGGTCAATAAATATGGATCCGAAGAATCCCAATGTGCTGTATCTCAGTGCGGATGAAGGTGGCTACAAAAGTATAGATGCCGGAAGAACATGGACGTCAATACAGGACTATGCAAATTATCGTCCTAAAATGACAGGCCCGGCATTTGCTATTGACCCATCAACACCTACTATTGTATATGCTGGCAAGATAGTAGAAAATGTCCCATCACTGAATACTGTGGAAAAGAGTACTGATGGTGGGTATAGCTGGCAACTTCTAACTTCTCTCCCAAGTAATGCTATGAACTATGGTATAACTATTGATAAAAATAACACTAACAGGTTATATGTTTGTAGAAGCAGTACACAGTTTGTGGGTGCCACAACAACAGATGGGTCACTATGGCGGAGTAATGATGGTGGAGCATCTTTTGAGGTATTAGATGTTATGACAGGGACAGATCGCGGGATGAGTGTATTAGCAATTGACCCCTTGTCTAATGGGACCACTTTGTATGTCGGTACATGGGGTGGTGGAATATATAAATCAACAAACAGTGGCAGTTTGTGGTCGTCAATAACAGAAAATTGCTGTATTATTCCAAAAGGTATAACAGTTAATCCATCAATACCAACCACAGTGTATGCCTTGGAGAGAGATAATGGTGTGTATAGAAGTACGAATGGTGGTGCGAACTGGTCACAAATAAACAATGGTTTACCGGCCCTTCCTATATTCAGCCAGCGTGACCGTAATGGTTCGCAGATTGTAGTTAGCACGAGTTTCCCTGATAGATTATACATTGCAACAGGCAGTGGTCCTTACAGAAGTACGGATGGCGGCGATAATTGGTTTCCTTGCGATAGCTATGATGTGGTAGATAATTATCAGCCATCGTCGTGGTATTCAAAAGGGACAGGAATGGCTATTGACTACCGGAATCCGAACATAATTTATTACAGTTGCGAAGGTGGAGTTTTTAAGAGTACGGACTCGGGTAGTTTCTACCGGAAAACAAATCAAGGGTTGCACTGTGTCTTTACATTTACCATTAATGTTGGGACAGCACCGGGTAAGGTCTACCTCGGCACAGGTGAGCAAAAAATCTATAAGACAGAAGATGGGGGAGATAAATGGGTACACCTAGACGAGAATTGTCAAATAGCCCCAGGAGGAGGATACCCTTCTGCAGGTTCGGTTGTCATAGACACTGCTACACCGACTATACTCTATGCGGTAGCACATAGAGACGGCACCAGCACATGGGCATTTAACAACTTTGGTATAATAAAGAGCGTGAACGACGGTAAGAACTGGTCATACAAAAACACTGGCTTACCGGCAGCGGCTGTTAATGACCGTCTGTTCGGCTTAGATATAGACCCTTTCAATAGTAATGTGCTTTACTGTGGTGGTGGCCATGATACTAATCCGTTAGGTATCTACAAGACAGTGGATGCGGCAGAAAACTGGTTCAATGTGTTGAGTAATGTATGTATAGACCAAATAAAGGTTAACCCGGGGAATTCAAACATAGTATATGCATGTACCGGGCACGGTCCGGATAATACAAAATACGGTGTCTGGAGGTCTAGTACTGCTGGGAGTACCTGGACACAGAGCCTTGCAAAAAGATTAGTCCGTGGTATTGCTATACACCCGTGGAACAGGAACATAGTATATGCTGTTGCTAACTGGGACGACAATAGTGCTACTGTTGATGGGATTCATAAAAGTACGGATGCCGGGCAAACTTGGACACAGTTGATGGATGGCTACCAACCTATCGCAATTGCCATTGACCCTATTGTACCGGATGTATTATATGCTGTAAATTATGAATCTTCTTTCGTAGCAATATATAGGAGTAGTTGTTAGATAACGATACGTTCTATGATAGTGTTCTTTTCTTCTTTTACGTATTGAGATGGTGTTCTGTAATTTAATTTTCTAAGTCTTTTAGACATATTGTATTCATTGATAAACTCAATAAGTTTTCCGTTCATCTCAAT
>JAZDKR010000004.1:0-16252 GCA_043802785.1 Elusimicrobiota bacterium | reverse complement strand
AATTCAGCTTCTTTATTAGAAAGCGTGGCGTAGTCAAAATCTTTTTTACCAGCACGTCGCTCATCGGTATTGATGTAGTTGGTTAAGTTTTCGCTAATGAAACGATAAAAGAGTATGCCGAGCACATACTGCTTGAAATCCCAGCCATCCACGCTTCCACGCAGATCATTAGCAATTTGCCAAATAGCGCGATGCAATTCTGAACGTTCTTGTTCTTTGGTTGTATTGAGATTATTTGCCATAGTTATTCTCCATATCTGGCTACTGATGCTCCGATCCGGCTTCAAGTTTAATATTAGCGGGACTGTTCTTGTCAGCTTCAAAACACCAGCCTGATTCTTCCAGTTTCTTGTTTATTTTTATCCGAGCTTGAGCTTCTTTTTTCATATTTTACTTTTCATCTCTGATTTTGGTAATTATTTTTAGCCAAATTTATTTTTTATACCTTTGTCTTGTTAATCTTAATGTATTCGTTTTCTCCCTGGGTTTGATATTTATGGTCGGCAGGGAGTTTTTAGTATCAAACTGACAGGGTTCCCTTTCATCCTCAAGCATTGTTCTAATCACCTGCTTGATATCAAAAGAAGTAGTCAAATCATCGCTTACATTTTTCCTCCCAATACCAACTCCAAATCCCGCATTCGGCTCTAATCCCAATATTCTATATTTAAAAAAATCTAATACTTCGTAGAATGTTCCTTTGTAACTTTTCCTTTCAAGAAATTGCTGTAATTCCCCTGTCCAGTCAGCATCCATTTTCTTATAGTGGTCTTTATATCGAAATCTAAATACCTCATCAAAAGCCATATCCCACTGTCCAGAGTGCATTCGTGATAACACTTCCAATGCTGACTGTAAAACATATAACTGATTTTTATTCAATGTCAATACATACCTATCTTTTTTCATCTCACTCCTCCAATTATTTTCTTTTCATTTACTGCATTGTTTGAAGAAATTTTAAATCATTTAATAGCCGGTTATGGAATTCGGGCAGATATTCTAATATCACATTTCCATTCCATTTGTTTTTAATGAGATAGATTACTATCTCCTTGCAAAAACTATCTATTGGTAAATGCTGTTTATTTCCGTCTTTAGCTGAAAGATGGACATTCTTAATATTTTCTCCGTAATCCTTGAGCAAATCCCATATTTTTTTATCGTCGTGTATATGTGAAGTGTCAAGAGTCATAAGTAAATTGAAGCCGACTATTTCATCGGGAGTAAATACTCTCCGCGAACCTTCAAAAGTTTCAACGCAAAAAACAATTTCGTCTTTATACAAATCCGTAAAATATTTTAGATTTCTAATAGCATATTCTTGTGCTGACTTGCCCTTTTTTACATTGTTAGGATGTAATGTAATATTTGTCGTATTGATTGCTTTTGCAAAATCTGCTATTTCTTTACCCCATATTAGAAAATTTTCATCTGTAATATATGATTGAACAGCGTGGACGCTTAAAACTTCTGTTCGATAACTCCTGATTTTATCCGCTATCTCTCTCAAGTGAACTCTGATAGGCTCGTATATATCCCAGTAATAGGGAAGAGCTACTTCGACAGGCACTTTTATATTTGAATATCTTTCTTCTACCTGCTCAATTTTATTAAATGATTGTCTAATTCCGAATTTAATCATTTTTCAGTTCACATTGGACATTTTTGTCAGGACCGATGCGTTTTACAATTTCTTTCAGATGTTCTTCAATATCCCGTTGAAACGTTCAAACACTTTATTTAATTCAAAATGAGTATCGGTTCTAACTACGGGCAGCAAATCTTTTTCTACTTGCCCATGCAGTATTTTTATTTCGTTTTCAGTTAAACCAAAATTGCTCTTATAGTCCCCTTCGTATTTTTCATATTCCAGCTTTTTCATAAGCAGATTTATAAAATGCCTATCAAGAAAATTAAACTTTGATTCTGAAATATACCACAAATCATAATAATCCCGTATAGCAACGTCTTCCCTTGTTATAGCGGCTTTTAATTTTTCCGCAACCGCTTCCTTCAAGGTAAGCGACAGTATCTTATTCCTGGGCAGTAAATCTTTTCCGGTAAACGGATCCTGAAAAAAGTGTTTAATCTCGTTGTAGACCGGCTTGTCAATCGGTGTTTGCCTCAATGATATTTCTATCTTTATACTTTCTTCTTTACCGGTAATTATTGAATCATACAAAACATTAAACAAATACTGTGTCGAATTATTAAACCCTTTTCCCCGCGGTTCTTCGCTTTTAAGCCCGATACCGTTTAAAAACTTTCCCATTTTCTCTTTAATAGGAGCAATGGCTTTAGACCTCTGGGAACGTTTGGACAACGGTTCATCAGAGTAATAACTAAAATCAAGGTCTTCGCTTAAACGGTTATAGTTAAAATATATTTTGTTTAAGAGAGTGCCGCCTTTGAACACTATTCTTTGTGTTAAATCCGATTCTATAGAATTCAAAACAACCGTTAAATAATAATCTTTTTCAATAATAGCGCTGCGGAAGTTATATTTTTTCGCAATTGCCGGTATTAAATTTTGCAATATTGTTTTATCCATTTTCTATAATACACCAATTCTTGTCTATTTTACCTTTACGGGAAGAAACTGTAGGGTTTAATGCGACATAAGTATTCTTCCGTCCTATTGATTTTTTTAATTTCCCTAACAGTGTTTTGTCAAAATTTATCCTTTCCAAAAGATAACCCGCTCTTTTCCTTACCGATACTATCGGGAAAGCAATCAGATATTTAATAAATTTCTGCCGGTCGATTTTATTGATGTTGGATTTTAATATCTCTTTAATATTTTCAAATGAGCCAACCGGACAATATATCAAATCAACAAGCGTTCTTTCTTTATCGGATGTGTTCACATATTCACTGCCTATTCTTATTTTCTTAATACCGTAATATTTTTTCTTTTCAATTTTTACGGCTCTATACCTGATATTCCCGATGGTTTTGTTATATGACCTCTTTAAGTTCAATACAAATATTGTATTTGGTATTTGTTCAGTAAATCCCCAATAGTTATACATTGTAAAATAGCCGATATAATAAGGTATATTCCCCATCCATAATTTCGCGGTTACAAATTCGTTCGGACTCCATAATTGATTGGGAGCATTAATAGGAACTATAATATATTTTCCTCTCTGAATTTGTAAAAGCCGGCCTTTTTTGGCGAGCCGGTATAAAACGTTTGTTGATTTTCTCTTATTACCGAATAAGGAACGCGCATATTCTTTTGTAATAAGTTTCTGCTTCTCGTAACCGGCACGAGAAATCAGATATACTTCATCTTTTGATAATCCTCTATAATTATTCTTTTTCATTGTATTGTGTTTTAGTTAGTCATACATTATGAGATTTGTTTGAACAATGTAGATTATACAAAATAAAAAAATGTTGTCAATAATATTTTTTAAATACTTTATTTTGTTAAGTGTTTTCTGGATTTTATATAAATTCACATTTTGGGAAAAACCAAGCGATGGGTGGTGATGAAATCATAACGTATTAGGACAAGATATTTTTTGTTGTATTTTTTTTCATCACTTATAAATAAGTGTGTATATTTTGCTTTCATTACTTATTCATTACTTTCGTTACCTTTGCTGTTAACTGCAATCGAAAATTGACCTACTTATTCCATGAGCCGTTTATGAGCCAATTATGAGCCAATTATGAGGCGTTTGAGGCATTTATGAGGCGTTTACCTTTCTGTGCAACAATGTATAATAAGTATCCCGACCGGTTTTTCCATGTCTGCTTAATACTTCTTTTTGCATAAGATAAAGTAAATCTCTGGATGATGTTTGTCTGGAAACATTATTTAGTTTCTGATACTCATCATTCGTGATTTTACCTTTTTCTTTTACATACTTCACTGCCTTTAACTGACGTTCGTTTAAGCCCAAATTATTCAATGCCTCTTCGGTATAAATATCCCTGGCTAGTATCGTCTTGAATTCAAGATTCCGTACTGATATGAAGTCTGGTTCGGGAAGTCCCTTCGCCTTACACTGCTTGAGCATTTCCAATATTCCCGAACCTGCCTGTTGAATGTAATCGGCAAAAAACATTACTGCGGCTAATAAAGTATTTGTCGGATGAGATGCATGCGGCTTTTTGAGGTCTTCTATTTTCAAGTGGGATGGTAAAGTCCCGGAATTCCATATTTCCACTCGGTCAAGAAATACCATCACCTGAACAGAGGACGTTGTGTTATAATCGCGGTGAGCAACTGCGTTGACGATGGCTTCCTGAATTACAAATACAGGAATTTCGCGGGGACGAGAGACCTGGACGGTATGCTCCTGCTGAATAACAGGGAATTTGAGTATATCCAAAACAAAACTGACTGCCTTGTCTACCTGCTCAAATAAATTTCCTTCATAAATTTGATATGATGTAAACGGTTTTTCTACTTCGGTGCTTGGCAGATGAATACATTTAATTTTTGCTTGGTCAAAAAACTTTCTTGGTTCTTTGCCGAATAATAAAACTGCGGCGTTGGTTAGTTTGCCGTCTTTCAAAAGTTTCAGATGAGTGAAAACATCCTGTGTTGAAGAATCAAGAACAAGCGGAAAATTCCGTTTGGCACGGGCTGTTTTCAAAAACCACTTAACTTTTTCATCGTCAATATCTGAAAAAGTCGCACCGTCGCATATTCGCTGGTCAAATACGGCTCTGCCAATTTCCCCTTTCTCTTTTAAGAAGACAATCAAACTTTCATAAACAAGATTGGTTAATTCATTGATGGAATTAAATCTGCGATAACAATAACCCTCTTTGGAATCTTTAATCTCCTTAATCAGTTTCTGCACACCTGCTTCACGGTTTTTATCAATGGAGTTTTCACCTTTTATGTAAATTAGAATGTCTTTATGCTTGGCTTTTGCTTCCCGGAACTCTGCTTCGGTAGGTGAAATTTTATTCTTGCCCGTGCTGACGTATTTATCGCCAAGAATGCCGATATAGATATTGCTTTTGCGGACTTCTTCAAGATATGCCGTTTCTGCTGAATGACTTTTAGCCGGTGAATCTTCAAATAAGAAAACGTCAAAATATTCGGAGAGCAAAACATCACCGAGAATCGAATCTTTCACTGCCCGGCGTTCTGCTTTGAGTTCTTTCTGCACACCACTTACGAATATTTTATACTTTTTCATAATGATTTGATTATACTCTTTTGTAGCGAAAAATCAAGGAATGTTGGGAACAGGGTAACAACTTCATGATTGATTTTAACCCTCACTACTCTTTGTGTCTTGGTGCATACAATAAAAGTCGTTCAAGAACAACAGTAACCAAATTAAAATTACCTTACTCAACTTTAGTAATCGGTTTTGGTCACTACACTTCTTGTGTCTTTGTCCATACAATAAAAGTCGTTCAAGAACGATGTTAACCAAAACAGGAAATGTGTGTTATTGCTTTGTTTCAATATCACGAACTTGTTGTTTTTTCGCTTTCCTTTTTTAGTTGTTCAATTGCTTTGGAAATCAACCGTTCCTGTTTCCTAAGTTTTGCATATTCGACCAATTCTTGTTTTACCTCTGCCAGTGCAACCTCCAATTTCCCGGATAGGTCTTCCTGGTTTTCAAACGAAAAAGTTATTCCGCCGACTTTTGTTACGAGTTTCATAATTCCTCCAATGAAGGCATAGTGTCAGTGCTGCGTTTATTTGTCAGCATCTGATTTATTAACTCAATCAACTTGCCATCTTTCCATAACTGCCGACCATTTTCCGAATGCACTAATTTGTAGCCCTCATCCTGTTCGGCTGCTTGGTTTATTTTTGTCATTATTTGCTTTTGAGTTTCTGGGGCCAGCGAATCAAAATACTTGCGGCACTGAACTTCGTTTTCTGCCTGCTGCCGGTAGTTGTCTGAATCACCCAACACTGCGTTTACAACCTTTGATTTTTTAACAACAAGTTTCCAGCCGCGGCCATCTTTTAACCGTTCCACTTTACAAGTTTCAATCATTCCGGTAACCAATTCCTTGCCTTCCAGTTCAGATGCGGCATGCTTAACCTGGTTCAACAAATTGTTATTCCTGATATGTTCCAGACCCAGCTCCTTTGCCAGATTCCCAAATTCCCGCTCAATCATATTTTGTCCGAAAAGCATTAAGTCAAGCCAGCGGTATAATATTACCGCTATGTCGCTTTTTAATTGACATATCACATCCAGCCGCACCGGCTTGACAAAATTGTTGTGCAGCGATTGTAAGATATACGGATGGAACTGAAACTCGCTGAATGCTGAAATCGGCACACCAGTATCTTTTTTATTCTTTTCAAATATTTTTAAGTGATGCAAAATTGTCATCATCTCTGTCATCTTGATTATTTCGCCGTCTTTACTCGTTTTATAACAGTTCTCAAAGATTATCATAACACCGCGCAATGCCATTAGCCAACGTTTTAAATGTTTTAAGGTCTCACCTGACCACTTCAGCCCTAACTCATCAGCCAATTGCTTCATGCTGAAAAGAACGGGCTTCTCAAGCGAACTACCGGCATTCTGCCAAAGTTTCTTAAGGACATACATCAATTTGCATTCAGAAGCAGTTAGAGTATAGTGCTTGCTATTTTTTTCCAGTGGGCTGATACTGACTGTTTGGGTAAGCCCGTCGCCGTTTGTCCTTTGAAGCGTTCTTCCGCAATTTTGCTTCCTCGTAGTGAAGATACTCCATTTTTCAAAGTTGATATCTGTCCTTGTTAAAAACGATTTTTTGTCGTTGCCTTTAGGTTTCATGGTTTTTAAAATTTAAGAGCCGTTGACTGTCTATTTAAAAGCTATATACTATTTAAAAGACTATTTAAAGGCTATTCAGCTAAAATCGCTCGTCAGTAAAAAGTGCGATTTTGACTAATGAAGTTCCAAGTTTGACTAATAAAGTTCCAACCCCTGACTAATAAAGTTCGCACGTTTGACTAATGAAGTTCCAACCTTGACTAATAAAGTTCCAACCCTTGACTAATGAAGTTCCAACCTTGACTAATGACTCTCCCATTTTTGACTACTGAACCTCCCATCTTGACTAATGAATCTCCCATGTTTGACTAATGAAGTTCCCGCTTTTCGCTACAAAGATTCGGTACTGTACTGCCATTTCCTTAGGACGAATATTTTTTCATAAACCAAATAAAAAAGGCACTCGTCAATGACTGCTCATTAAAAAACAATCATTAATAAATGCCCCGGGTATTCCCCGCAAGCAAGATTTTATTTTAAAATTATTTCAAATATCAAAAAATAATTTTCAAAAATTTGGTGTCCAAAAAGTGTCCATCGTATGTCGAAAACAGCCCAAATTGACCGAAACTGACCGGAACAAAACGAAATAAAAAAATCACCTTTTATCGTCGGTGATTTCATTTTCCGTCGGAGTTTTTATTTTTTTCCTTAACGATTTCAAGACCAGCGCCATCAACCACTCGGCCACGCCTCCAAATTACAAATACTTTCTGACATCTTGCCGATATTTTGCCGATAAACTATATGCCCTTGTTTTATTAGATACATTCTTTATAGTCAACCATCCATCTTTTACCCAATTCTTCATCAATACTCGTGACATTCGTACCGACAATCCTAATGCATTAGCCACATCGTTTGTAATAATATAATCTTTCTTTACGAATAATGAAAGTACTGTTTTTGCTCTGCGATCCATTTTACGCAATTCTTGTGGTTCTGATGGAACACCTCGCTCAGCAAGTTGAATTGCTTCTTCTTTTGTTTGTGTAAATACTTTTGCTAATAAAGAAACAAAATACTCTACCCACGATGTTAAATCTGCATCTGCTCTACCTTCATAATAATTGTGATGCTTATGAACAGATAAAGATTTATAGTAATTCTCCAAATCTCTTGCGTGGTGTTCTTCCATAGAGAAAAACCCATTTAGTCCATAACCATCTCGTTGTAAAATAAAAGTAGTGAGCAATCTCGCTGTTCTTCCATTTCCATCATAATACGGATGTATGGTAACAAATTGATAATGAACTAATGCCGCTATGATAGGAACGGGTAAGTGTTCTTTCTCTGCATTTTTAATCCAACGAACCATTTCTGACATCAATTTCGGGACATCTTTGGCTTCGGGTGGCATGTAGACAATTGCATTTGTTGAGGACTCACGGATAACATTCTGCCCTTCACGATAAGATGTCGGTAATGCTCTTTTACCTTTTTCTACTAAGGAATGTAATCGTTTAATTATTTCTTCACTTATCTCAATATGTTTATCTGCCCATTCTTCTACTTTAAGCAGAGCATCCCAATAATTGCGCACTTCTTTCACATCTCTTTCTCTACCGTGAAATTGTGTTTTCTTCTGCTCTATTACTTGTTTGGCTTCTTTCAATGTAAGACGATTACCTTCAATCCTTGTAGAATAATGGGTTGATTTTACACGGGCTTTGTAGCGCAGTTCGGATTCAATGGCGGGTGATAATGGAGTATTTTCTACTATGGATTTCGCTGCCTCAATCTCCATCAAACCTCTGGCAATTGCTGGACTGATTTTATATTTCGGTTGCCACATTTTTTCCTTAAGAAGCACAAAAATGAACTACCTCGCAGCAATCTGCGAGGTATCAAAAAACTTAACAGATCTGTCATTCCGTGCTTGACACGGAATCCAGTATTTATGTTTATCTGGATTCCTGCTTTCGCAGGAATGACGGAAAAGAATTTTACCCCGCAATCCGCCACGGCGGACGAGGAATTCTTTGATTAAATTCCAACTTAAAAATACTTTCTGCCAAGTTTAGAAACATTTAATGACCAATAAACACGACCCCAAAAATCGGCGGCTGTTTCCGCATCATATTTGTTCCAGTCAATACCGGTAAAATGAATAGGGTCATACCATTTCAAATTTTCATTATTATAATATTCGGCTATTACTGAAAACATTTTTTTTGTCGCGGAAACACCGCCATTTTTGGTGAAATAATCGGCTATGAACTGCAAATTACTCGGCACAAGCAAAGAAGGATTCGCCAACGAATTATCAAAAAGTTTTTTTATATCGGGGTTGTCAAAAACAGGAATTGTCGACGATACCGTCGTTTTTTCCCACTGTTTATGTTTTTTTCTCAAATCGCTTTTTTTATACCCGTTGATGGCATTAAGCCAGCCCTCCGACGATTCCGTAATTTTCAATTTTTTCTTTGTAAAATTTTTTTTGAAATGTTTTATTGTCTTATCAACATCCCACATTATATCCAAAATATCGGAGTATGTTATGCCTTTCGTTTTAACTATATCAATAGCAGAACCAAGATTAAAATGTCCATTGATAAGCGATTTTTGATGCACTGAACATATCGCACGAATGCACCTCATATAAATCGGATGGGCGTATTGGGTTAAGTCGGAAGAAATGCCGGACAACGGAAATGATTTACCATATTGCGGCGTATCGGAAATAGTAACTGGAATTTTGTTCGCCTCCTGCGGCGAATTTAATTTTCTGTTTTTTTTTATCAGCAAATGAGTAAAATACTCCAGCACCTTTCCAACCGCATTATATGATTTTCCAAGTTCAGAAGAAACAGGACGAAGCCGTTTCCTATCACCTGCTACAACCTGTGAATATTTTTTTTCAAGTGATGGAAGAATGTATCCCTCAGATGACAATTTGCGGAACGCTTCAGATTCGGTTGAAATTTTTGACCAAATATGTATCCCGGACAATGTTACATCAACAACATATTTTATACCGAACGAGTTAAGTATTTCTTCAATTGTTTCCAACGCCGACGACATCCACTCAAAAATTTGCTTTTGATTTTTTCTGTCAAAAATAAATTGCGGTTCCTTTTTATTAAAATAGTCAATATCCCAAATTATATACAGATCTTTGTCCCCGCTACATCTTATCGGAAAAAAAAGATCCAGCCCATCGTTAATAAGTTCTTCTATTTTCGAAATTTCAACTTCTTTGACAGGCAAAGTCCACCCGCGATCAACTAATATCTGACCCGTGCCGATACAATAATCATAATTTTTTGCCTGCTCAAGTATCAATTTATGAATCACCTGGTCCCCGTAAAACCTTTTAATAAAACTAATATTTTTTTCTTCCATAATAACACCAGAGATTAAGAGATTAGGAGATTAGGAGATTAGGGTTCTGATTTCCCCTAATATCCATTCTCTATTCTCCATTCTCCGCCTCCCTTAGATTATACCCACACCACGGCTTGATGCAATATCCCGTTTCCTGATGTGAAACACAGTTCATATCCGGCAATTTGTCAATTCCAAGATAAATCGGAGCACCATATAATTGAACAAAAAAATTAGCACGGGTCTCAGCATTGTATTTATTAAACGAAAAATCGGACAGCCCTTTGGAATGACTGTAAAGAAATCCGGCAATATGCTTGTAATCCCATCCCTTCTTGAGCAAAATCGCCACAATTTTTCTGATGTTGGTCGGTTTTTTTAGATGCGGCTCCGGTTCGGTAATACTATGAGTAACACATGGCGGAAGTTCGTTGAGATTCAAGGCATAATAGGTCTTTTGCCAATCGCTTTCTTTTTCGTAACTTACAGCACCAAATTTTCTATGAAACTCGCAAAGTTTTGAATCCTTATATTTTGATAAAACATTCAGCCAGCCGGCGGAACCGTCGGGAATAACACAGGACGATTTCGAATCCTTTGCATAATCACTCGCCCATCGGAAATGTCTTCGCATTTTAAGAATATCATCAATTGATATATCTCCCGTCGGAAGAGTAATCTGAACGGGTATATGGTCGCTTACATCCTCACCTATTTCACGCCTTTTTACCTTATGTTTCTGATGGGTACTGAACGGAACGCGAATAACCCGCATATAAATCGGGTCGGAATAAATGGTCAAATCAAGTGAAACACCCTCGGGTGGCAACATCGCTATATCGCAGAACTGAACCGGGATAATTTTTTTATTTTTCTCACGCAACTCAAAAGCGCGCCTCATTATCTCTAACGAGACAAATTGCAAAAGTCGAAACGCACCCGAATGACCAAGTCCTTTGTAAATAGGCAACGACGGATGTCCGTATCTACTCCGCCTGTTGATATATTGTTGCTCCAATGTCCATTCAAGTTGACCTATTTTCTCCAACTGCCAATGCTCGTTCTTAAATGGCCATAGCGAATGATAATGATACCCCTGTCCCGTAATTACTTCAAGATATTTAATACCTAAATCACGATACACACTTTTCACTATTTCACGGATAGGTTCAATTTTATTTTTATAAACGTTGTCCGCATCAATGTAAATTTCTCCGGGACATTTTGGATTATAGTATTCCATATCAAGTGACATCAAAGTACCTTCATATCCCAAAATAGAACAGAATATATCCAACCCGCGTTCCATCATAGAATGGAGATGTGAACTCGGAGCCGAATAATATGCTTTCGGATTTTTATCCCGTATCACCGCCTCGCCATAACCGACGATATGTTCTGCTCCCTTTATGAATTCCGAGAGTCGACTTCTTACCGCTTCATCTCTATAATATTCGATCTGATCACGCATAAAACGCCTGGAATTTTTTTATTCTTTCTACTACATCGTCTTTTGTAACCACTGCTGATATAGCACACAAACCATCTGCGCCAGCATCAATAACTTCTTTTGCGTTGGACAGGTTTATTCCACCAATTGCTACAACAGGAATTAAAACAACTTTTTTGATTTTTTTTATGAGCGAAATTCCGGCGGGTTTGCCTGCATCTTTTTTTGTGTCTGTTGAAAAAATAGGTGCAACGGCAAGATAATCCGCACCCTGTTTTTCTGCATTTTCCGCTTCTTTCACACTGTGAACAGTGACACCGATGATTTTATTTTTGCCTAAAATTTTTCTTGCGACGGAATACGGTATGTCATCCTGTCCGATATGAACACCGTCGGCATCTGATGCTATTGCAACATCCACTCGGTCATTTATTAGAAAAATTATATTTTTTTTGCAGCAGATTTTTTTCAGTTTGACGGCTTCACAATACATCTCTTTTGTTGAACCGTTTTTATTTCTGTATTGAACAATCTTTACACCTGCGGCAACAGCACTGATAACATCGGAAATATTTCCTGCCTTACTTAATTTTTCATCGGTAATAAAATAATATCCGCCAATCATAAAATACAAATGGGCAGGGAAGGATTCGAACCTTCGTAGGGCACAGCCCGACAGATTTACAGTCTGTTGCGATTGGCCGCTCCGCCACCTGCCCATCAAGGATCTTATTATATCTTTTTTGATTAAATTGTCAACTTTTCTGTCTGTTTATTTCGTAAAAAATTATTGCCGCCGACATTGCAGCATTTAAGGAAGATATTTTTTTGCCTATCGGAATTTTAACAAGAAAATCACATTTTTCCTTTGTTAAATGACGAAGACCACTTCCCTCACTGCCAATAACAACCACAATTTTGCCTTTAATCTCCTTATTAGAAATTACCTCGCCTGTCATATCAGCACCGTAAATCCAGAAACCAATTTTTTTAAGCGATTCTATCGCCTGAACAATGTTGACTACTTTTACAATCGGAATGTATTCAATAGCACCTGCTGATGCTTTTGCAGCACCAGTTGAAATCCCTGCCGACATCCTGCTTTGAATGAGCACTGCATCAATTCCGAAACATACTGCTGAACGAAGAATACTTCCAAGATTCTGCGGGTCCTCAATTTCGTCAAGAATACAAACAACAGCGTTCTCTTTTTTTTCCACCAATTTTACGAGACGATCAAACTGCCAGTATTCTTTTGGTGAAACGAATGCAACTACACCCTGATGATTGCTTGAATACCCTATTAGTTTTTTACTGTCCTCAAACTGAACAAGAATGTTTTTTTTTCTCGCAATATCTATGATTTTATCAACAATATCGCCTTCATATTTCCTTGCAATTACAATTTTCTTGAAGTTTCGCTGTTCCGCCGCCAACGCCTCAAAAACCGAATGCCTTCCACAAATAATTTCAGTGCTCATAATTTTTTAATTTTCGGTCCAAACTTCGTATCCTCAACCTCAAATCCCTCTTTTTTTATTTTATCCCTTATCTCGTCCGCAAGTTTCCAATTTTTTTCTTTCCGTGCCTGTTCCCGTTGTTCTGTCAATTTTACGATGAACTCTGGAATAGTTATTTGTTTTCTGGTTTCTAACCCGAGCGTATCACATATCGTTAAAATTGCTGCATAACAAGATGCTATTTCATTTTTGTCGAATTTTTCCGTTGAAAAAGGTAGAACAGGGTCTTCAGACCCTGTCGTCTCAGTTGAACGGTCTGAAAACCATTCGCTACCAATTATTGAAATTCCTGTACATAAATTTAAATGATGAACTATTCCGTGAATTAATGCTAATGCTTCAGGAGTATTAAAATCGTCGTCCATAACGTCTGTCATTGCGAGTCCCGATGCATATCGGGACGAAGCAATCTCGGTTTTAACGACTGGCTTGCCACAGTCGTCGAAGCAACCTCGCAATGACTCATTATGTAATTTTACTTTCTGCGTTTGTACCAATAAATCTACTGCTTTTTGCAGAGAATTTACTATTTTTTCATATCCGCTTTTTGCTTGTTCAAGTTTATCCTCTGAAAAATCAAGCGGCTGTCGGTAGTGCTGACTTAACAACATATACCGGACAACCATCGGGTCGTATTTCTCAAAAATTTCTCTTAATGTGAAAAAATTTCCGAGCGATTTTGACATTTTTTCTTTGTTGATTGTAACAAATCCGTTATGAATCCAGTATTTTACAAAAGGTTTTCCAAGAACCGCTTCCGACTGAGCAATTTCATTTTCGTGATGCGGAAAAATTAAATCCTGCCCACCGCCGTGAATGTCAAGTGTATCAAAACCAAACTCATTTAACGACATTGCTGAACATTCAATATGCCAACCGGGGCGACCACGCCCCCACGGGCTGTCCCAAGATGGCTCCCCCTCTTTCGCCCTTTTCCAGAGTGCAAAATCCAACGGGTCATTTTTGCTTTCGCCGGGCAAAACTCTTGCGACAACCATTAGGTCGTCAACATTTCTTTTTGACAACTTCCCATAATCCTTAAATTTTCTCACAGAAAAATAAACATCTCCGTCGACAGCATATCCATACCCATGCTCAATGATTTTTTTAATAAAACTTATTATCTCCGGAATTTTTTGAGTTACCCTCGGATAAGCATCAGCATCCTGTATATTCAATTTCCGCATTTGTGTAAAATAATCATTTATGTATTTTTCTGATAACTCCGAACTATGAACTCCAAACTCCGAACTTCTTTTTATGATTTTATCGTCAATATCCGTAAAATTCTGTATGTATTTTACCGTGTATCCCTTGTATTTAAGGTATTTACGGATAACATCAAAAACAACATAACACCGTGCATGGCCAAGATGAACTTCGTCGTAAGGCGTAATCCCACAAACATACATATTTACCCTGTTAGAAATCCCGCTTTGCGGGACGCCATTTCTAACAGGGTTGACATTTTTTCCGTTTTTATCAACCGACACAAACTCTTCTTTTTTTCCCGAAAGTGTATTATAGATTTTCATTTTAGTTCAAATAATTTGCATGGTTTAAACTTAAATTGCAATTTTGTCGGATCTGGTGTCCCGCCTTTTCTCTGCATTGTAATTTGCCCGATATGTAAACTACCTTTTGGCGAAATAACTACCTCATCAGTTCCAAAAAAATTCATAACTTTATTTATGTCTTGTAGCGTCCACTCGGTAGTTTTTTCATCTTTATTGTATTTTGTAACCAACATCCAATCGGCTGACAAACCACCTCTACCTTTGAGAATATCACTAATTACAAGAATTTTATTTTTTTGGAAAAACTGTATGATTTTGTCTTGAATTACCACCGGCATTTCATCAAGAAACAATCTTCTTACATCTCTTTGTTTAATTTTTCCGATGAGTGGAACCTGCGATTTTGGATTTATTTCTCCTGTAAAAATTTTTAACCACAAAACAATTTCATCATCAAACTTCCACATTTGCCGATAGGTATCAACTGTTCTTTTATCTATCTGGTTATAATCTGCATCGGCGTTTGCTTTTTTGAGTGATAGGTTTTCAATCTTAAGTATATTACCAATTTTTATTGTAATCCTGATTTGAGCATCTGCTTTTTTAAACTTTACAAATTCGCTATAATCCCGTTCAGTAATATTAAATTTTTCTAAATCATCTTTTTTAATTTTGATCGGTATTTGTATGGCTTTTACGGAATCAATCTTATCTGAATTGTAACCCATTATCCCCAACCATTCTTTCGCCTCTTTATCGGCAATCCAATTATCAAACTTTTTACAAATATCCTTCTCATTTGCAAATCCGCCTTTTGCTGTTCTTGAACCAAGTTTTGTTTTATTCATATATTCTCATATCTAACGACCACAAAAGTCAAATAATGGCAATCTCACTTTTTCTTCTTTAAGCGATTCTCTTTTAATTTCCTCGTGTCTGCCTTCCAATCTTTTTTTGATCACATCAAAATAATTTTTAGAAATCTCCGTAGTGATATAATTTCTCTTTAATTTTTTGGCAACAGAGACAGTTGTTCCTGTCCCACCAAACGGGTCTAAAACAATATCGCCGACATTTGAACTGGTTTTGATGATTCTTTCTAACAGTGCTTCCGGCATTTGACAAGGATGATTCCCAATTCTTTCCTTAAACGAACCACAAACTCTCGCAAATTCCCAAACATCGTCAGGTACTTTGCCAAGAGGATGTGCCCTTTTATCATGATATATCTGTTGCCGTGCCGACGGTATTCTTACATCTTTATCGTTAAAGATAAACTTTTCTTTATCTTTTGTAAAATATAAAATATGTGTGTGAGAACGATTAAATTTTTTTCTTTGATTCTGTCCAAAAGTGTAATACCAAATTATCCAATTTCTGAAATTAAAACCTGTTTTTTTCAAAATCAAATTTATTTCAGCAGCAAATTCATCGCCTATCGCAATATATATCGTCCCTGTTTTTTTTAATATCCTGTGGGTTTCTCTTATCCAACATACTGACCAATTATAATAATCTTCATAACTCCTTTTATCGTTGTAATTATCATATTTCAAACCTATATTAAATGGCGGGTCGGCAAAAATTAAATCAACAGAATTGTCGGGAATTGTTTTCATCACTTCAATGCAGTCACCTTCAATTACTTTATTGATAAATTCGTTAATGGTTTTT
>JAZDKR010000003.1:0-14098 GCA_043802785.1 Elusimicrobiota bacterium | reverse complement strand
GTGTAATTTCGAATACCGGGAGTTTCCCGGGAATTAACGCTTGTGGAGAGGCGGTGCAATTATGCCCCTCGTTGAAGCAAGAAGAAAGCACTTTCGTTGCATCTGAAAAGATGTAATAAAAGTTAAGGCTTTCAGAACGGTAAGTTTGGCGTCTGTTTTGCGTATAGTTTTGCGTCAGTTTAGCGGTTTATAGGGGGACATTATGGAAATTTTTGACATTTTGACAAAGGCGGTAAAAATAGGTGCGTCTGATATTCATATTGTCGTCGGCAAACCGCCGATGGTAAGGCATATCGGCGAAATGAAACCGTTAGACGGATTTACCGAAATAATTACTCAGGAAGAAGCAAAGCGTTTAATTTATTCCATACTCTACGACGAGCATAAGAAAAAATTTGAGGAAGAAATGGAACTTGACTGTTCTTTCAATCTTCCGAATGTATCAAGATTCAGGGTGAATGTTTTAATGCACAGAAACGGAATTGGTGCGGTGCTCCGTGTCATATCATCAAAAATACCTTCTCCCGAACAACTGCATCTTTCCGAGGCCATCACAAAACTCGCGTATTTACCGAGGGGACTTGTTCTGGTTACAGGACCCACCGGAAGCGGCAAATCAACGACGCTTGCATGCATAATCAACATCATTAATTCAACGAGAAGAGGCCATATTATAACTATGGAAGACCCGATTGAGTTTGTTTATGAATCAAAGGGTTGTGTTGTGACACAAAGAGAGGTTGGGCAGCATACTCTTTCATTTGCTACTGCGTTAAAACATGCTTTGCGTGAGGATCCCGATATAGTACTCGTCGGGGAAATGAGAGATCTTGAAACAATCAGTGGTGCGATTACCATTGCAGAAACAGGACACCTTGTTTTTGCCACGCTTCACACAACTGACGCACCGTCAACAGTTGACAGAATTATTGACGTTTTTCCGCCGCATCAGCAGCAGCAAATAAGGATGCAACTTTCAACATCTCTGCAGGCGGTTATATGTCAGACATTAATCCCGACAGCAGACGGAATGGGCAGGGTAGCAGCGCGGGAAATTATGATAGCCACACCCGCAATTGCAAATCTTATCAGGGAAGGGAAAACACACCAGTTATATCAGACAATAGAGGTTAGTGCAAAAGTGGGAATGATATCACTTGATAAAGCGCTCGCAAAACTTGTGCAGGACGGACTCGTTAAAACGGAGGATGCATTGGCGAAGGCACACAATCCCGAGGCGGTAAAAGCGGCAATTTACGGACGGTAATAAAGGCAAACGGCGTTCACGAGTTGACGAGTTGACGAGTTGACGCATGAACACATGAACACATGAACACGTGAACACATGAACACATGAACGTCGTTTGATACTTTACGCCGTTAGTCGTTGAAAGGAGGTCAAAATGAATCTAAAATCGGTAGAGATTTTTAAGGAACTTTCCGACGATGTATTGGAAAACTTGTCAAAAATACTTGATGAAAGAAAAGTAAAAAAAGGTACTGTGATTTTTGAAGAATCATCGCCAGCAGATGTTTTTTGTATAGTAGCGGAAGGGCAGGTGGAAGTATTCAAGCGGTTGTCTGAAGGTGGCACAAAAACTCTTGCGGTGTTATCTGTTGGCGATTATTTCGGTGAGATGTCACTACTTGAGGATAAACCGAGAATCGCATCTGTTAAGACGATGAACGATATTGTTCTGCTTGAAATAAAAAAGAAAAAATTTCTTGATTTGATTTCCGGCAATCTCAATATCGGGATGAAACTTTTATCGGCAATTATGTCAACAACATTAAACCGTCTTTCCGCAACAAACAGTCATCTCGCACTTCTTTATGATACAGGAAAAATTATAGCAAGTTCTAAAAACTTGCGACAGATGACGGCTACATCTTTTTCAAACTTAGCCAAACATTTCAAAAAAGCAGACAGCGGGCTGATAGTGGTTCACAACGAATTTACCGACGAATTGGATGTTCATTCTGCGATAAATCTGAATGTAGTATCGGATACAATACCGTCAACTGATTTGCTTGTATCCAAAATTCGTGAAAATAAAGAAATTTTATTAAACAAGGTAACCTCTGAATATAAGACCGATTTTTTAGACGGGCAATCTCTTATTGCTTCGGCATTTTATTTTGAAGAAAGATTTCTCGGTTTTATATTATTTTCTGGAAGTTACGAGAATGCCTTTACAATGAATGATTCAATACTTTTATCATCGGTGGCGTCACTTATTTCCGTCTCAATAAAAAACATTTCTTTCATTTCGGAAGAGGTTGCAAGAAAGCAGTTGGAACAGACACGGCATATGCAGAGCTTTTAGAAAGTGGTAAGTGGTAAGTGGTAAGGATTAAGTGGTTCATTCATGGTCTAACTCTGGTGTTTGCGGTCATTGCGAAGTCGCCAAAGGCGACCGTGGCAATCATCCGCCGAGGCGGATTAAAGACGAGATTGCTTCTCCGCCTGAGGCGGATCGCAATGACCACAAAAACTTAACGAAGTAGTGCTACGCGTTATATGGGATTTGGAAATGGCCATTGCAACAAATGAACAAATGAACGCCTTTCTAATGTATGATTGAACTTGGAATAATACTTAATTTTTCACACTATTTCATAAACAGGTTTTTTGTAATGCCTTTCGGATTTATCGTCGGGCTGGGATGGTGGGGAGCTTTTGCAATTGCACTTAGTGGTGATATTTTTCAGATGTTTATATATTTCTACATACTTGAAGGCGCCGGTATCAATAAAAAATTTGGAAGGATTATATCAAAAAAATTTCCGTCTCAGGAAATGGTTGAAAAAACAAAAATGGTAAAAAAAGTTAGGGGTTTGGGATATATGGGGATAACCATTCTGGCGGCACTGCCGGTATATTTTGGTGGAATGTATTCAGCGGTTTTGGTAAGCCATCTGATGCATCTTAATAGAAAAAAATCATACATATTTTTAATCGTCGGATCCATCATTGGCTCGTTGGTGCTTGTGATTGGTTTGAGTTTTCTATGGAATCTAATAAAATCAATAGTTACATAAAAATTGCCTGTAAAATTGAAAAACAACTCGGTTGTAAAATATACATTGTCGGTGGATATGTTCGCGATAGAATACTCAAATTAAAAAGTGTTGATTTGGATTTTGTGGTTGAAGGCGATGGTTTGCAAGTTGCCGATTTTTTCCATAAAAAACTTGGCGGAAAATTGACCGTTCACAAAAAGTTTCTAACTGCCTCATTAAAATTGGATAATGGTTTTGTAATTGACATCGCAACTGCAAGAACAGAAACTTATCCGTTTCCTGCTTCTATGCCGGTGGTTCAACCTGCCAAACTTGAGAAGGACTTGTTCCGTCGTGATTTCACAATAAACGCGATGGCTTTGCCAATTACAAATTACAAATTATCCCCCCAGTTTTCTTCAAAAACTAGGCGGGGGGATTTTCAACAAATTACAAATTTAATTGACCCTGCTGGTGGTTGTGATGATTCAAAAAACAAACTTGTTCGTGTATTACACAAGAACAGTTTTACCGATGACCCGACAAGAATTTTAAGGGCAATAAGATATGCCAATCGCCTTAATTTCAAGATTGAAAAAAATACTGAAAAATGGATGATGGACGCAATTAAAAAAAACCTATTGTCATTAGTTTCCGCGCCGAGAATAAGAGATGAGTTTATCAAAACGCTTGAAGAAAAAAACGCAAAAAAAATGCTAACAGAGTTTAAAAAAAGGAAAATCTTGAAATATATTGACAACAAAACCCCACGCTTAAGCGTGGGGTTAATATCCAAAAGGAAAGAATCCGTCAAAACCCGTCTCAACAAACTCCTCAAAAATTTTACGGACGAGCAAAAAAAATCATTCCTCAAAAAACTCTGCTTACCATCAAAAATTTCTTGACATTTTTTTATAAATAGATATAATTCCGAATATGGTTTCTAATGTTGACATGATTTTGGCGATTCCGCTTTTATTTTTTGCCGTTGTTGTACACGAGTGCTGTCACGGATGGGTTGCTTACCTAAACGGCGACGATACCGCAAAAATGGCTGGACGGCTTACCTTAAATCCTCTTCCTCATATTGATATGATGGGAACGATAATTCTTCCTTTGATTTTAATTTTGACTCATGCACCTGTTTTAATTGGTTGGGCGAAACCGGTTCCAATAAATCCCCACCGTCTAAACAACCCACAAAAAGACATCGCAAAAGTTGCTCTGGCTGGTCCCTGTGCCAATTTCGTGCTCGCAGTTTTGTCCGCTTTAATTATCTGGCTTTTTAAAATAACCGGAGTTAACCCGTATACAGAAATCAACGGTCTAATCATAAAACTTCTATATATAAATGTTCAGATAAATCTTGTACTCGGCGTATTTAATCTGATTCCGATTCCGCCGTTGGACGGCTCACGAATTTTATCAGCGTTTTTACCGCCCCAGTTATCATCCAAATACAATCAACTTGAAAGATACGGAATTTTTATAATATTCTTTTTGCTCTCATTCGGTTTTCTTAATTTTCTGTGGCTGATAGTCAATGCACTTCAGAAAGTGCTTTTTATTGGCGTCTGAAAAGGAACGCGAAACAGTCGCAAAACTAAACGCTAAACAGACGCGAAAAAGTTTGGCGTCAGTTTCGCGGGTTTTTAAAGTTTGGCGTCAGTTTAGCGGTTTTAATATGAGAGAAAAAGTTTTATCGGGAATGAGGCCATCAGGAAAACTGCATCTTGGACATTTGCACGGTGCACTTTCAAACTGGGTTGAACTCCAAAAAAATTACGACTGTTTTTATTTCGTTGCCGATTGGCATGCATTAACCACCGAATATGCGGATACGAAAAATATGAAAAATGACTCAATTAATATGGTGATTGACTGGCTTTCCGTCGGGGTTGACCCGGCAAAATCCACGATGTTTGTCCAATCGCAACAACCTTCCCATGCCGAACTTTATCTGTTTTTGTCAATGCTCACACCTTTACCCTGGCTTGAAAGATGTCCTACATACAAGGAACAACTCAAAGAAATAAAACTTCGTGACCTACATACTTACGGATTTCTCGGTTATCCTGTTCTACAGGCGGCGGATATTTTAATTTACAAAGCGGATAAAGTGCCGGTCGGCGAGGACCAACTTCCACATTTAGAATTAACACGGGAAATAGCAAGAAGGTTTAATTCGCTCTACGGGAACATTTTAATTGAGCCGCAGGCGCTTCTTACAAAAACACCGAAAATTCCGGGAACCGATGGGCGAAAAATGTCAAAGTCATACAACAACTGTATCTATCTTTCCGACGAACCGGATATTATCTCAAAAAAGGTCTCGGCATATATAACCGACCCGGCAAGAATTCATCCGACTGATTTAGGTCATCCGGAAATCTGTCCCGTTTTCGCACTGCATAAAATATATTCAGCGGATCATAAAGAAACAGAAGAATTGTGTAAAAAAGGTGAAATTGGTTGTGTAAAATGTAAAAAAAATCTCGCGGAAAAAATAATAAAATCATTAGAACCAATTCAGAAAAAACAAGAAGAACTCAGAAAGAATCCGTCGGTAATAAATAAAATACTTAAAGCCGGAGCAGAGAAAGCCCGGGAAGTTTCGGAAAAAACCATAGACGAAGTAAGAGAATCCTTGAAACTGTGGAACAGCCGATAAGGGCAGAGAATAGAGATTGGGAGATTAAGAGATTAGGAGATTGTGAGATTATGGTTTTGTCTCATCCCTAATTTCCAAATCTCCCAATATCTCACTCTCTGTTGTTATATGGAATACGGAATAAAATTAGAAATTTTTGAAGGTCCGATGGATCTTCTTCTGCATCTTATACAAAAAAACAATCTAGATATTTATGATATTCCTATATCTAACATTACTTCGGAATATCTTGCGTATCTTGATTTGATGAAAGATATGAACTTAGAAGTTGCCGGCGATTTTCTCATTATGGCGGCAATACTTATGCGGATAAAATCGAAGATGCTTCTTCCTGTTCATGAAAATGAAGACGAGGAAGAACTTGCCATAGACCCTCGCGATGAAATCACAAAACGTCTTTTGGAATACAAAAAATTCAAAGAAGCGTCAGTGGTATTGAAAAGCAATCTGGAAAAACAAAAGGATGTTTTTTTCCGCAAAACCCAGCCGGAATTTACCGACGAGGATTTCGGAATAGATGTTTCGCTTTTCGATTTGATGGATGCATTCAGAAAAGTTATTGAAAGAGTTAAAGAATCGTCAAAAGAAATAATAAAAGAGGAGTTCACAATTGAGGAAAAAATTCGTACTATTCTTTCATTACTTGAAGGTAAAAAATTTGTATCTTTTTATTCTATTTTTCTGAAAGATGAAACGATGAATTCCATTATCGTTACATTTTTAGCATTACTTGAACTTATAAAAATAGGTCAGATTTATGTCAGGCAGAACGAGGTGGGTGCTGCCCATTCCGATATAAGAATTTATAGGAAGTAAGCGGAGTGAACTGCCTAAAAATGTAGCCCCGACCTTTAGGGTGAGCGGAGCGAAAAATGGAAATTAAAAAAATAATAGAAGCGCTTTTGTTTGTTTCACCGAGCCCACTGAAACTTGAAGTGATTATTGAGATTGCAGAAAAATCTGCCGACGAGATTCATCAGGCAATTACTGAATTATCAAAGGATTACGAAGAAAAGCAGTCGCCGCTCCAGATTGTTGAAATTGCCGGTGGGTGGCAATTTTCAACAAAGCGTGATTTTGCACCGTTTATCAAAAAACTTTTCAAAGAAGAAACAACACTTAAACTGTCGTCATCGGCACTTGAAACACTTGCGATAATTGCCTACAAACAGCCGATAACTCGCGCCGAAATCGAACAAATACGTGGTGTGGAAACCAGTGCGGTGATTAGAACACTCGTTGAAAAAAACTTAGTAAGAAACTGCGGGAAGAAAGAGACCGTTGGAGCACCGTTTCTATACGGAACTACTCAGCAATTTTTGATATATTTTGGGATTAATTCAACCGACGATCTTCCATCAATAGAAGAGATAAATGAGTAGCCCCGACCTTTAGGTCGGGGTGAGCGGAGTGAACTAAAAATGTAGCCCCGACCTTTAGGTCGGGGTGAGCGGAGTGAACAATGAATTACACAAAAGAGAAAATTAGAAATGTGGCAATCGTTGGAAGTGCGGGCAGCGGAAAAACATCTCTTATTGAGGCGATTTTGTTTAACGCAAAAATCACAAACCGTCTCGGAAGGGTTGAAGATGGCAATACAATAAGCGATTTTCATCCTGATGAAATCTCGCGGGTATCCTCTATTTATACATCACTAATTTCCTTTGATGCAAACGGCACAAAAATAAATCTGCTTGATACACCGGGATATTCCGATTTTATCGGAGATGCGATTTCGGCTCTTACGACGGTTGACTCTGCGATTTTTGTGTTTGATGCTTTGTCGCAGATAGATGCAACTTTTGAGTATCTGTGGGAAAATTGTGACAAACCGAAAGCAATTTTTATCAACAAATTAGATAAAGAAGATATTGATTTGGCAAAAGTTTTGAGTTACCTTAAAGATTTCAATGGTTCGGTAGTCCCTGTTTCCGTTGCCGACGATACCGGACAATCCCTTACTGACGGGACAAAAATTCATTCGGTTATTACGGAGACATCTGTCGAGATGAATAGTTACCGAGAGAAGTTTATAGAGGCCGTTGCATCCAACGACGATTCTCTAATTGAAAAATATCTTGACGGTAAAGAAATAACAAACAACGAATTGCTCGCAGGTTTTAAGAACGGGCTCGCATCAAAAAAAATAATTCCGATTTTGTGCGGAAGTGCGACGAAAAACATCGGGTGTGATTTAATAGCGGGTTTTGTAAGTGAATTTCTGCCGTCTGCGGATGTTCTGCCTGACACGGATAAACCAGCGATGCTTGTTTTTAAGAGCGTTGTTGAACCGCACACAGGCAACCTTTCATTCTTAAAAATATATTCAGGAAAAATTGAGCATGGAAGCGACTATAAAAATGTTACAAGAAGGATAACGGAGCGGTTTGGAACGCTTTGTACCTTGCTCGGAAAAAAGAAAACAGAAATAACGGAAGCATCTGCTGGCGATATAATCGTCGCTGTGAAACTTAAAGAAACCCAGACAAACGATATTCTCGGAGACGAAGTTGTCGTAGAAAAAATCAAACAGATAAATTTTCCAGAACCCTCAATCAGCATGGCTGTCCTGCCTAAATCAAAAGGCGAAGAGGAAAAAGTTGCGTCTGCGATGCAATCAATGATGAGAGAGGACCCGACAATCAAATCGTCTTACAATGCCGAAACAAAGGAGTTGATATTATCCGGACTTGGCGCACTTCATATAGAAGTTGCCGTCGCAAGAGTAAAAGAGCGGTATGGAATTGATGTTGAATTCAAACCGCCGAGAGTGGCATACAGGGAAACAATAAAAGGCATTGCGGAGGTTCAGGGAAAATATAAAAGGCAGACGGGAGGGCGGGGACAATATGGCGACTGCTGGCTAAAACTTGAATCGCTTGAACGAGGAAAAGGTTTTGAATTTGTAAATGCCATCAGAGAAGGAAGAATCCCGAGAAATTATATTCCGTCGGTAGAAAAAGGTGTTAGAGAGGCGATGGAGCAGGGCGTTATTGCCGGCTATCCCGTAACCGATATGCGTGCTACATTATACGACGGCAGTTATCACGAGGTTGATTCATCGGATATGGCTTTTAAGATTGCTGGAAGCATGGCGTTGAAAAAAGGAGTTACTGATTCACGACCGTGCATATTAGAACCGATTGTTGAACTTGAAGTTGTAATTCCCGACGATTATATGGGTGCAGTGATGGGTGATTTGAATGCTCGGCGCGGGCGGGTTATGGGAGTTGAACGGCTTGGAAAAAAGCAGAAAGTCATAGCGATGGCTCCGCTTTCAGAAATTTCAAAATATGCTACCGATTTGCGTTCAATTACAAAAGGTGCAGGCAGTTTTAAGATGAAATTTTCACACTACGAGGAATCATCTTCCAATATTTCCCAGCCGCTAATGGAAATTTATCAAAAACAGCAGCAAGAAGGCAGATAAAACCGCGAAACAGACGCGAAACAAAACGCGAAACTGACGCGAAATAGTTTGGTGTAATTTGGCGTCGGTTTCGCGGGTTTTTCAAAGTTTCGCGTCAGTTTAGCGATTATTAAAATGGTTGCACTTTCAACGGTATATAATATCTCAAAACATAAGAATCCGGTTTCTCTGGTGGATGAAATAAAGTCGCTGGGGTTCTCTGCGGTTGAACTAAATGTTGAGGTTCCGGAAAATTTTATAACGGAAATCGCAAAACGGATAGAGATTGTTTCGGTGCATAATTTTTGCCCAAAATTAGATTTTATTCCGTTAGGTAAAACGATTTATTCGCCATACAGCATTGCGTCAAGCGACGAGAATGAAAGAACGACAGCGATTAAACTGACAAAAAAAACCATTGATGTTGCAAATTCCGTCGGTGCAAAAGCGATTGTGATTCATTCTGGTGAAGTTGATATGGAAATAACGGGTCAGGCATTGGCAAAAAAGTATAATGAAACCAAAGGTAACGATGACTATAAAAATTTTCTTGGAACTTTTTTGGCGGAAAGAAAATCAAAACAAAAAATTTTTCTTGAAAATGTATTATCATCTTTTGACGAACTTATAATTTATGCAGAAAGAAAAAATGTAAAAATAGGAGTTGAAAACAGGTTTTGGGCTAACGAAATACCGTCGTTTGCCGAGTATGAAATTATTTTTCAGAAATTTAGTGGAAGTTCAATAGGTCTTTGGTATGATGTCGGACACGCGGTAATCGCCCAAAAGCAGGGAATGGTAGAAAGCCATCTTGATTTTTTGAGAAATTATTCTGACCATCTGATAGGAATGCACCTGCACGATGTTGTTAATGTTTATGACCACAAAGCACCGGGAACGGGAGAGGTAAATTTTACGGAAATCTCTAAGTTCCTTCATAACGACACAATCATCGTCAATGAAACCCATCCGTCATCTACAAAAGAGGAATTAAGAAATTCAATTGACTATCTGAAAAAAGTATCAAAGTATCGGGACGCTTCTGATTCTTTGAAAAAGTTAGAAAGTTTAGAAAGTTATAAAGTTCATAAAGTTTGTAAAGTTAAAAAGTTCCGTAGGAACGACCTGTTAATAGTTATAAAGTTGTAAAGCCCGTTAGGGGCGACCTGTCTGTAGATTACAGTTGGAGGAAAAAATGATTGAAAGATATTCTATGCCGGAAATGGCAAAAATATGGTCTGAGGAAAACAGGTTTCAGAAAATGCTTGATGTTGAACTTGCTGTTTGTGAAGCACTTAACAAAAATGATGTTATTTCTGACGATGAGTTTAAGAAAATCAAAGAAAAAGCAAAACTCAACATTCCGAGAATAAAAGAGATTGAGGAAAAAACAAAGCATGATATCGCTGCTTTTGTTGACCAATTAAGTGAAAATCTGGGAAAAGAATCAAGATGGATTCACTTTGGACTAACTTCTTCCGATGTACTTGATACAACAAATGCACTCCAACTTAAAAATTCGTGTGAATTGTTAATAAAAAAACTTGTAACCCTGAAAACCACAATAAAAAAACTTGCGTTAAAACATAAAAAAACACTTATGATAGGCAGAACACACGGTGTTCATGCAGAGCCAATAACTTTTGGCTTTAAACTTCTTGGATGGTATAGCGAAATAACCCGTCATACAGAAATGCTCAAAGCAACTCGTGAGCATATATCATTTGGGAAAATTTCGGGTGCAGTTGGAACTTTTGCACACATAGAACCAGAGATAGAAGGATATGTTTGTAAAAAACTCGGACTTAAACCCGAGACGGTCTCAACTCAGATTGTCCCAAGAGATAGATATGCTGTTTATTTGTGTCGTCTGGCAATTGTTTCATCGTCAATAGAAAGATTTGCAATAGAAATCCGGAGTTTACAGAGGACAGAAATTCTTGAACTTGAAGAATCGTTTTCAAAAGGACAAAAGGGTTCATCGGCGATGCCGCACAAAAAAAATCCGATAACAAGTGAACAACTTTGTGGTTTGGCGAGAGTTATAAGGGCGAATTCTGTTGCAGGGCTTGAAAATATTGCGCTATGGCACGAGAGAGATATTTCTCATTCGTCGGTTGAAAGGATAATTCTTCCCGACAGCAGTATTTTGCTTGATTACATGCTTGAAAAATTTAACAGGTTGATGGAAAATATTGTGGTCTATCCTGAAAATATGCGTTCAAATATAGAAAAATCAAGAGATGTGTTTTTTTCTCAGGTTTTAATGTTGGAATTGATAAAGAAAGGGCTGACAAGAAATGAGGCGTATCGTGTTGTTCAGGTGATTACTCAGAGTGTTTTGCATTCTTCACAAAATGCTTCGCAAAACTTTAAGTATTTTGTTATGGCAGATGGTTTTGTCAGAAAGCATCTTTCAGAAAAAGAAATTGAGCGGTGTTTCAACATCAATTATTTTGTGAGAAATATTCCGAAGATATATAAAAGAGTCGGGATATGATAATTGTGGGTACGGGTTCAACCGTGCAGAAGCACGAATAAAAACTTGTCCCCTTTGGGGATTCGTGCCTACAAAAGGAAAAAGGAGGAAGACATGAAAAGTAATGTTTTGTTAGTCGGAATGTTGTTAGGTTTGATATGTGGCTCAGTAGAAAGTATTCATTCTGAGTCGGTGGAAGCGGGTTTTGGAAAGATTAAACTGACCGGGCTTATGCAAATCTGGTATCAGAATTATCAGAATGATAATGGTGCTACACCGTTTGATACATTCCAGCTTCGTCGTGCGGAAGTAAAATTATCAGGTGAAATAAAACCGGATGTCTCATGGGCAGTAATGTTTGACCCTGCACAACAAAGAGAAGATTTAGCGCGTTTCTCTCCACTGCAGGATTTTCTCATTACTATGAAACCAAAGAAATGTTATTCAGTTGATTTTGGTCAGTATAAAGTTCCTTTTGGTATGGAAGGATTAGAATCGTCGGCAAAACTTGATTTTGTTGAACGTTCCGTGCTCGCATCGCAATTCAAATGGGCTGATGCCAGAGATATAGGACTTACCGTTAAAGGCGATTTCAATGTGGGTAGTACTAAAATCCAGCCGGCAATAGGATTATTCAATGGTGAAGGACAAAATAAACTTGATGCAAATCAACCGATGGCTATAGATGGAAGAATAGCGGTAAAACCTATTAAACAATTACATATTGGTGTTGCTCATTACAATGGTAAGTCGGGCGTTGCAAAAACGGATAATATTCACACAGGAGTTGAAGTAAAGTATAGTCAAGATCCAATTACTGTATATGGTGAGTTTGCTTCTGGTAAAAGCAGCAGCGAAGATAAACAGACATATTATACTGCCGTCGGATATAAATTCTTGAAAGTATATCAAGCCGTTCTTCGCTACGATTTTTATGACACGGATACTGACACAAAAGACAATGCCAAGACAGAGATCACTGTTGGCTTAAATTATTTTATTGAGAACCACAACTCAAAAATTCAGTTAAACTATGTTTTCCGTGGAGAGGAAGGCACTTCTGTCTCGGACGATATTGTAAGAGTTAATGTCCAGATAAGTTATTAAGGAAAACGGAAAACTAAGACGGAGGAAAACAATCAGCGTATGGGCAAAGAGAAGTGGGGTCAAATCTTGACATTTGACAAATTTTAAAAAAATGGGACAGGTAGAAAGACAGGTTAAAAATAAAAAAAGGAGACAATATGCTGAAAAAAGTATTACTGTTAGTGCTAATAGGTGCAATGGGTATTTTGGGGTGCGGGCGGAATGACACATCCAAACAATCACAAAACGAAACAAAAACCGGTATACAGATAAAAGGGTCTGATACAATGGTTAATCTTGTTCAAGTATGGGCTGAAGAGTTTGCTAAACTAAATACCGTAGTTAATATAGGCGTAACCGGAGGGGGCTCCGGAACAGGTTTTGCGGCACTACTAAATGGAACATGTGATATTGCCGTGGCTTCAAGAGCAATAGAAGACAAAGAAGTTGAACTTGCAAAAGAAAAGAATATAAAACCTGTTGAATTCATTGTGGGGTTAGACGGGCTTTCTGTTATTGTTCATCCTGATAATCCAATTTCAAAACTTACTATGGATGAGGTTAGAGATATTTTCATTGGAAATGTCAAGAACTGGAAGGATGTAGTTGGAGTAAATAAGCCGATTGTTATACTATCAAGAGAAAGTAATTCCGGCACACATGTGTTTTTTAAAGAACATATTTTAAGAAGAGGTAACAGTAAAGGAATTGAAGAGTTCTCACCATCATCATTACTTATGGCTTCTTCACAGGCAATAGTTGATGAGGTCATGCAAAATTCCAATGCAATAGGTTATGTTGGTATGGGATACGTATCCAATCAGTTGAAAGCAATTGCAATTGCAAAAGATGAAAAGTCCAAATATATTGAGCCAAAGATTGAAAATGTAATAGATATGGTTTATCCAATCACAAGACCTTTATATCTTTATACTAACGGAGAACCATCTGGCACAATAAAAGATTTTATAGATTTTGCTTTATCTGATGAAGGGCAAAAAATAGTCCGAAAAGTTGATTTCGTCCCAATCAAGAAGGCAGAATTAAGAGATTAAGAAACCCGAGATTATGAGATTATGAGATTTGGATATTAGGGTAAAACCTAATCTCCCAATTTCTTCGCCACAGGCGAACCTACTCGGCTAATCTCCATTCTCGATACAATAATAATATGAGAAAAATTGTAGATTTTGTAATTGAAAAAATAATATTTATTTCAGGATTAATTGCCATAATTTTTGTTGTTTTAATATTCTTTTTTTTATTAAAAGAAGGTTTAACATTCTTTAAGGAATATAATTTTTCTGATTTTATTACCGGAAAATTCTGGTATCCAATTTCTACTCCTTCAAAATTTGGAATTTTGCCTCTTATTATAGGCTCTTTACTTGTTACACTTGGAGCAAGTTTAATTGCAATTCCGATAGGTGTTATGGCTGCTTTTTATATA
>JAZDKR010000002.1:0-31970 GCA_043802785.1 Elusimicrobiota bacterium | reverse complement strand
AGTATAGGAATTTCCTTTTTATAAATTGTCAAAATAGCCCAATAATAGAGCATTTTGGTGATATAACCTTACTCAATTTACCCACTTGAGAAGGAGAAGACCAGTTGATAAAAAGCCCGCACCGTAGGTGCGATAATTTATAGGTTTCCAACCAAGTAGGTTTTCAACCAAGTAGGTTTTCAACCAAGTAGGTTTTCAACCAAGTAGGTTTTCAACCAAGTAGGTTTTCAACCAAGTAGGTTTTCAACAAAAAATAGAAGCGTCCCAAAATTATTTGCCTGACAGTAATTTTGCGCATATTTCCGGTAGTAGTGGCTGAATGTGGTAGCCCGACCCTAATTCAAACCCGGTGATTTCTTCTATTTGCGGATATATTTCAATATGCCAGTGAAAGTCGTTGTAAATAGTTTTCCAATATTCTGGTTTCGGTCTCATATAAGGTATTGTGTGAAGGATATAATTCAGCGGCGGGTCGTTGAGTATTTTGGCGATTTTTGACAGGGATATTTTTAGTATTTGTGCAAAATTCTGCAGCGATGACTCGCTTTCTAAACGAAAATCAGCATTATGTTTTTTTGGCATAATTGAGATTTCAAAAGGAAATTTTGCAGCGAAAGGCACGAAAGAGATATAGTCGGCATTTTCTTCAACGATTCTTTTTTTATCCTTTTGTTCCTGATGAACTATATCGCAGAAAAGACATCTTTCCTTGTAAGAAAAATAATTTTTTGCAGAAATTAGTTCATCTTTTATGGTTTTTGGTGTTAGAGGAAGTGCGGCAAGTTGCGAGTGCGTATGACCGCATCTGAACGGCGATTTAGGTCTCTGATTCTTGAATATCAAGGCATATCTGAGCCGTTCGTCATTGTTGAGGTCCCGTAAACGCGTCTGATAAACTTTTAGGACAAGTAAAATCTGTTCGGCGGGAAGTTCTGATATGTTTTTTATGTGCTGCGGTGATTCCACTATAAGTTCGTGGGCGCCGATATTGTTCATCATATCATATATCCCACGCCCGACTTTGCCCACATCACCTTCTATTTTGAATACTGCGGATTTTGAAGGAACTACCCTGATCTGCCAGCCGGGTGTATTCGGACGGGTGTCAAACTTTCGTATAGAATATATTTCCGGGAGCGTTTTTGTTTCATTGCCTTCGCAAAAAAAACATCTGTCACCTATTTCTTTAGGTGGCTGATTTAACGACGATAAAAACTCCTCCTCGTTCTGAGTCCCTGTAATAACCCACTTGTGTGATACCAAATCCCGTCTCAATTCAGGCATAATTTAATCTCCTTAAAAAGCAATTATGAATTATGAATGATGGCAGTATATTAAATTTTTTTAGTAAGTCAATTTTTTCATAATTCCTGGCGCCAACCATTCACAAATCCTAATTCATCCGCCCAGTTCAATACTTGCTGATATTCTTTTCCTGTTGTTTTTCTCCGCAATTCTGGAAAATCATCGGTTTTGTTTGTCCGCCGAAGGCGAGGCTCGCCAAAGGCGGCAGGATGGTATTGTGCCATAATTGAGATGTAGGTTTTCGGCGAAATTTCTTTTGCGATGAATTCAAAAACTTTTCGGCTTCCGGCAATATTTTTTGGCAGGACCAAGTGTCTTATAAGAAGCCCTTTTGTTGCAATACCGTTTTTAATTTGCAGGTTACCAACTTGTCTATACATTTCTTTTAATGCTGCCTTATTTATTTCCAAATAATTTTTTGCAGCCGAATATCTTTCTGCTATATTGTCATTGGAGTATTTTGCATCAGGCATATAAATGTCAACGATACCCTCTAATGATTTCAGTGTTTCAATTTTTTCGTATCCACCGGAATTATAGACAACAGGAAGTTTAAGTCCTTTCTTTTTTGCCGCAAGAATTGTCTCGATTATTTGCGGGACTACATGCGTCGGTGTTACCAGATTTATATTGTGGGCGTTTTGATTTTGCAAAGTTATCATTATTCCGGCAAGTTTGGAAATTGTGATTTCATTACCGTTGTGAAGTTGAGATATTGGATAATTCTGGCAAAAAACACATCTCAAATTGCATCCAGTAAAAAAAATTGTCCCTGACCCATTGACACCCGAAATCGGCGGCTCTTCACCAAAATGCAAATTATACGAGGATATTTTAGGATTTCTTCCGATTTTACAAAAACCCAATTCATTTTTTAGACGGTTGACATTACAGTTTCTCGGACAGATGGAACACTTTTTAAGGAGAGCAGAAAATTTTTTCATATAAGCTAAAAAGGCAGGATTAAGTGGTAAGTTGTAAGGATTAAGAAAAGACAAAAAACTTAATTCTAACTACTTAATCCTTACCACTGCCGTTGTGTATTTGCACTTCTGACATAATTTTTTTGGTTTCATTTTTTATTTGACTGTAATCAAGGTTATATCTCTCGGAAATTTTTAAGAATGTGTCGCCGCGGTTCCGTCTTTTTATTATTTCATCAGGCGCTTTTTCAGTTTTTTTTGATATCAAAATAACTTTGATAAGTTCACTATATCCCAGTCCGTTATTCTTAATTTTTTGGATTTCTTCCGCCGTTATATGCCACCAGGTAACATTTTGTGAAAGGTTTTTGCAGAAAGGTTCTATCGTTAACAGTTTTTCTTTTTCTTCTTTTTTACTTTTGCGATATTCCTCTTGCTGTTCTTTTAAGTCATTTTCAAAACGATCAATGTTGCTTTCTTGTGCTTTTACGCAGGTTGAAATTAAGATTAAGATTAAGATTGAGATTGAGACAATTTTATTTTGCTGTAACATACTTAAAAACTGTTATGTTTTGCCCGTAGGGATAGGAGTCCGTCTTAACTTGTACGGCAACCATATTTTTTAAGTCCCTTTCCCATGATGCCAATTTTATTATTCCCTTGAAATTTACTGTTTGTGTCTGATCGGGTAGCAATTCTGCGATGACTTTTTCATTTTCTCCTTGTATTTCACCGCCAATGAGATACAGTTTTACTGAAATATTGTTCTGTTTTTTATCAGAAGTATTTTTTATCGTAACAGGTATCAAAAATTCTTCTTTCAATTTTAGTTTTAACGACCGAGTAGGTTCGCCTCTGGCGAATAAATTGATTTCAGCGGTTATCGGTAAAAGTCCATTTAACCGTCTCATTTCGGTAATTGCGGCTGCCCCGGTCAGCAACCATTCTTTCGGAGAATATGGTTTTATTCTTCCCCATAGTGCTCTTGCCAAATCGTGAATAAATATAGCGTTGGCAGTACCATCGTTGTAAATCTTTTTTGTTGCATCCACTAATCGGTTATAAAATTCCTCGGGTCCTGGCGGATTCAGTATTTTTTGATGAAGAGGCCAGTCAACGACATTTCCGAGTACAAGATTTGCCTGTCCCTTTTTTATGTAATTGTGCCAATCATCCAAAAGCACATCAAACTGTTGACGGTTTGCCTCATATAACATTAAAGCATCTATATCCATTCCTGCATCCGAAAACATTATTGGATCCTGACCGTGTTGCCAGCCCTTTTCCCATGTAAGTGTAAAAAGCCAGAGCGGTTTTTTAAGTTTTACCTCTTTTGTTATTCTGTCGATGATTTTTGAAATCGTGTGTGCTCGCCACCACTGCCACTGGTCTATAAGATTCATATTTTTCCGGGAAACTTTTTCGTTTGCGAGCCATCCCATTCTTCTTGTAGCACTGAATTTTTCCCAGTCGTCAGGAACCTTAACATGCATATCTTGGACAAATTCATCAACAAGTTCATATCCGCCGAGCGCGTTACGGATATAGTCAAGCCCGATATAATCAATTTCGGGAATTTCGTTAAAAACTTTTATCAATTTTATAATGTCCACAACTCTTTTTTCGTCTGAAATTGATATTGAACGGGTTTCAACAGGTCCGCCTTTTTCGGAATTGTATTCAAGGGCGTATTTGTAATTTTTATATTTGTATGACCCGAATGTGAGATATGAGATTATATATGTTCCGAATTTCAATTTGCGATTGTGTGCTTCTTTTCCCAGTTCTGGTAATTTCGAAATGTTTTTTTCTATCCACGGAAAATGTTCGTCGGCATTTGGGCTTTCGGCTTTTGTCTGTCCTGCAAGGTACCAAAAGGCATCCGCACCAACGAACTCTGTCCAATCAAGCAGTCCTCTCCAGTTGGTTTCTTTACCTTCGGGATCTATGATTTTAATTTTTGAAAGGGTTGTCATATTTTCAAATGTAAGTATTCCAAGCCCGTCAGGGAAACACTTTTTAAGTTCTCTGCGTTTTATCAAAAAATCTTTTGTGGAAAATTTTATATTCTGTGTGATGAACGGTTCTGAGCGATACTGTCCGTCAGGTGCGTTCCACGGACATGGCCAGTTGCCTTCCCACAGGTTTTTTTTATTGTTGTAAATTAAAGGGATTTTTCCAAGTCCGCCAATGGTAATTATTCTATCCTTTTCTTTATAGACGGAAATATAAAACGGTTCGTTTTTGTATTTTTCCGCAAGTTTTTTATTTCTGATTTTTGCAGTTATTTTCACAAACTCCCAATGAAGATAAGATTTTTTTTCTGCGGACAAGAGAATGTCGGTTTTTAAAAATCGGACAAGCGAATAAATTCCAAATCCTGCCGCCGAAATTAACAAAATAGGTATTAAGATTATTATTATTTTTTTCATTTTATTTTTTCGAACACGTCCCCGACAGGAATCGAACCTGCATCAATGGCTTCGGAGGCCATCACTCTATCCGTTGAGCTACAGGGACATACTTTACATTTTACCTTATTTTTAATTTTTCGTCAAGAATTTTTGTGGGAATTTTATTTTTATCAATGAAAATCTGTTCTTTCCTTACTTGTCTCATATGTATGATTGATGAATTTCAATATCGCCCTACCTAATTTACCGTCAATCCGTTCTTGGACAGGTTTAACTACAACACCTTCTTTTAGATGGTAGCCACCGAGCGATGTATTACCAGTTGACAGACCTTTAATCATAGATAAATCATATCTGCCTCTATAAATTATAGGGACAATATTTTCTGATAAACCTATTTGGTTCATCAGTTTTATAAATTCATCCCAATCAAGGTATTTTCCTTCATAAAATGCATCATAAAAAAGTATTTTTTGTGTATTCAAACCGTATTCTAATTTTTGTACTTTTTTACCGTAGACCTCGCCAAATAGTGTAATTTTATCCTGTAATTTTTCTAATAAAATTTTATCAAAGCCGTTTTGTCTAATTGCTTTCCAGTACAAATTTCTTTCGGTTTCTTTCCACATCCATTTATGCCCGCCGACAAATAGATTATCGCCATTTCTTGAAACCCTTAAATTGGAACCATGTATTTTTTCGGTTACGATCACTTTTTCTCCTTCTTTGAATATATCTTGGAAATTTTCATACCTTTCCACATCTGTATAAACACATATCCAGTCAACCTCTCTTTGAGAAACTGCTTCACCGCCCATATCCACTGGTGTAGGAGGTTCATATTTTTTGACTCCAATTTTATCTGTAACATCTTCCCCAACTGGGAGATTATCTTTATTAGAAATCAAAAGTCCATATGAGTATTCCCCACGAAGTTTTATTGCTTTAATACGGAAATGTCTATCACGCAAAAATTCAAATTCTGATGTTTCTGGAACTATCGTATCTACAGGAATGTAAATCCCTATTCCTTCTTCTGCAAAATCTCCAGTTCGTACTACTACTTGCCATGCTGAATTCTCAATATCAGCAATAGACAAAGTATCTGCATTAGGATGTTTTCGTAATTTATATTTAACTACTTTTGCATTAGATTCGCTCATAATTATTTTCTCCTTTCATAATTTGGTTTAGAACATTAGTTGCATATTTGATTTAATCTACCTTTCCTGTCTTGGATGTTTTTCAAAGAATTGCCATATCAACTCTGAAGCAGAAATATCCATATTCACTTTTCCAACCTGTTTTTCTGGCAATGAAGATTTACCACCAGGCCAGGCGTGGCCACCATCTTCTAATGTCCACAGAATTACCTCTGAACCTTCCCGCCCGGGAGCATAGATAGTACAGACTGCCTTTCCTACCCAACTTTCTTTTATAGATTTTTTGGGACATCCATTATGGTTAGTCCAAAAATAGATGGTTTCTGACACGCTTGGCCTTGGAATTTTTTCAAATGCCTTTGGTCCAATCCCTCCGTGGTAAGCAACATTCGGGTCATTTAATCCGTGAAAATGGATAATTGAAATCGGTCTATCTAATTTGTAGATGGAAGTTTCCACACCCAAAACCCCGCTAACAGGTGCAAAAGCAGCGATCCTATCGGAAAGTTCAAAGGCAAGCCGATAACACATAAATGCACCGTTAGAAAAGCCGGTAGCATAAACTCTGTTTTTGTCAGTATGGCAAAGTGTTTCTACATCATCCAACAATGCTTTTGTCCAACCTACATCATCTACATTATTTTTATTAGCATAACCAAAGCCATTTCCAGAATTAAAAGTAAGAAATTTATCCTCTAATTTTCCTGTTCCAGCAGGATAAACGACGATAAACCCATGAGCATCGCTCACTTTATCCATCTGTGAATCATTTCGTTGTTGAACTGGGTTTCCACCACCACCATGAAAAACCAAAACAACAGGCATCGCCTTCTCCTTATTATACCCTTGAGGGATGTGCAGATCATAAAATCGTTTTCTGCCATCAAATTCTAAATGCCTGCGATAATCCCCTGCTTCACATTGGGACTGAATGTAAGAGGAGCATTTTTCCTCAATTAGAGGATAAGGGGTATTCTTTGAGTTTTTCTCTTCCATCCTTTCCCTCTGCCTTTCTTTTATTTTTTCTCGTATACTTCCCGCCTCTGCATCTTTTACTGTTAATCCAATCGCTAACCACAGACAACCAATCGATATCAATATCCTTTTAAGATGTTCTCTCAAAAAACAAACTCGTTTTTTCATGTTATCTTCCCCCCTGTACCGATCAAAAAAAGTCGGAAACATTAATTTCCGGACATCTGTATCTTTTGCGAGTTGCCGTTTTCTTTCCGAATTGGATTGATTCTACGGGACACCACTGAAGACACGCAAGACACTGCTCACAGTTATTATCCCATTTTGGTTTGCCAACAGTTATTTTTATGTTTTTCACAGGACATACTTTTTCACAAATTCCACAACCATTACATTTGTCATCAGCCCAGAAATTCTTGACCTCTTCCGGTATATGGGATGCGGAAATTTTGTAAAGCAAATCGTGAAAAATCCATTTCATTAGAAAAAAATCTTTTTCTATAATCTTGTTTTTGTTCTTTATGCAATCCGCAATATATTTTATTTTAATTTTTTCTTTTTCAAATATGTTCATTTGTTTTTCAACCGAGATTGCGCCGTATAAAGGCGCGTAATTTCCCGGCATTTTTATACCGAAACCTGCTGAAAAAACAATGTCTTTTTCATCAAATATTTTTTTCAGTTGTAAAATAGACCCGCCCTGAAACCCGCCGTAATTAGCAATTGCAAATAGGTATTTGTCTTTTCGTACATTCAGATTCTTGGCAAATCTTTCAACAATCAACGGTAGCCCCCAGATGTAGACCGGGAACACTATTCCGATGTTATCGGCTGACAAATCTATGTTTTTGTCGTTTATAACTTTGTTTATAGACACGATTTCTGTGTTGCCGAGTTCATTTGCCAAATCTCGCGCGATTTTCAAAGAGTTTCCCGTCCCCGAAAAATAAAACAATTTTGTCTTCATCTTTCACCTCACATAGATAGAATCTGTAAATTATACTGATTCATAAAATAAGCGATGCTAAAGCATCGCACTACATGTATCGCGACCAAGTAGGTTTTCAACCATTTATGGTCGCTAAATGTTCACTAAACATTCAGTTTCCGATACTACAAGATAAAACAAGTTCTGGATTCTGATAAACTATTGGTTCTACTCCAAACATAGCAAGGTTATCGCAGACAGCCCAGTTATCAAGATCCTGTAATACTGAAGAAACAAAATCTAAACAAACTTTTGGATTCTTCGGACCGAACTTCTCCAGACACTTTCCTGCTATCTGTCTCGCTTCAAAGGAATCTTCATTCCAGATAGTTTCTAACAAAAGTTTTGCTCTTGTTGGTTCTTCCTGGATAAATTTTCCTATCTCGGCAGCCACCGTTCTTAAAATAGGAAATGGAACTCCATAAAACTTCCCATTATCTGGAATAATTCTCTGATAATTTTTTGTCGCTTTTTCATCTATAAAAGATTTAAGAAGTTTCCGTAATTCTTTTGTAAATTCCTTTGGCTTCTCTGCTTTTTCAAGCAATGCCTTTGTTCTTTTTTGGATTTCTGATTTATCCATATTCAAAACCTTTATCCAATTTGTTTTTCTCCGAAGCGATTAATGAAATGGCACAATAAACTACTTAAAATTAGAGTTATCAATTATTCCGGCTATACTGCCCAAAATAATTCCTATTTTAATTTTGCTTAAACGTTATATTTTTGCATCAACTCTTTTTTTCTCTTTGAATTTTTCTAATCCAATCTCTCGGATACAGTTTAGGCTTCCGATGCGATCTGATTTAAAAATAAAACCAAAGAACCGTGAAACAATATTATACAGTTTTTTACATTTTATGAGATCCGTGAAATCAGTACATTGCGCACATGTAATAAAACCACGAGACATGGCACATTTCTTCATTTGGCAGTTTCTGTTCATTGGTTTGTCGCTATGACAACCCCGACATTTCCCTTTTTTGTACATTCCGCAATTTGTACAGCAAAGCCCACAGTAAGCAATAATCATGTCATGCTCATTGGTTACAGACATTTCATACCTCCTTTTTATGCCTATCAACATTTCGCCTAATGTCTTGCGGATAAAAGAAATCCTCACGATATTTTTTTACCTTTCATCTGCAAGACAATTTATTCTGCTATTTCAAAGCATTCTTCACAGATTTCTCCGAAATAAGAATACCATATCACATTAATCCGACTTGCTAAAAAGTCAGGACAAACCATTTATCAATAATTTTTTCTACTTGATCAGCAACTTCGTTCCGTGCAAGTGAACGGTTTTGTAACTTAAAAAGAAGTTCATCATAATTTGTGTATTGATGTCTAATATGTGCTCTTACAGCAAGAATAATTGCCTCCTGGTCAAGTTCTTTTGCCATTGCTGAACGTCCAACACGATCACTATACTTTTGACAAGAATATTCTGCAATTTTTATTTCTTCATTTGCCGGGCAACCTGGAAAAATTTCTCTAATCTTTTGAGCGAATTTTCCCACATATTCCTTATCTAATCCTTCGCGTTTTATATCAGCAAGTTCCTGTCGTCGTTTTCTTAATTCAGCGTCAGCCAGACACTCTTCCATTGCTTTCTGGTGAAAATCTAACTCAAGATTTGAACTATAAAAAAACAGAAAATGTGAACTTAAAGCAATGTCAAATTCTTTGGGTCTTCTCCAAACTGAGTGGGTAAAATAAGCGATTTCTACCCTATTGTCTTCCTCGCACAAGAGGGGTATCTGTGTCCTTTGAAAATAGCACTGGATTCTCGCTTTCGCGGGGGGGGAATGACGTCGGACAGTCGCGCTACATACAGGAAAGATATTAAACACGTATAATGGCTTAAAAACCGCTGTCCTGTTTGTTTTGCTACCGATATTTCAAAGTATATTTCAATGTATGCTTTTAAGGGTTATAAATCGTCAAAATAGCCCAATAATAGAGCATTTTGGTGATATAACCTTACTCAGTTTACCCACTTGAAAAGGAGAAGACCCAAAGTCTCTTTATTCGGCTGCCATCTGAGTAGGTTTTTCAAAAATTTCATAGTTTCTTATAAGTTGGTGTCGGAATTTAGAAGTTGTAATTATTTCAATCAGAAAAGATGGAAGGAAGTATAATGGAGTTTCTGGTATTTCCCCAGTATCTTTGAATCTCAATATCTGAAAGTTTACTTAAATAAAATCTTCTCCATAACAACTCCCCAAGAAATGCACCGTTAACCAATCCAAAAACAGCAAAACAAAAATAAGGATGCCATTGATCATAAGATATTTTTTTTACTGCAACAAATACAAAAAATACTATAATTCCGACAATATACAATAGTGATTCGATTAAATCACCGTTAATTTTTTTAATATCCATTGACTGCATGGTTTTGCGTTTTTCTGCTGGCAATATCAACTTAAAATTTATCAGGAAAAACATAGCAAAATATAAAACTCCAATATAAATGTTTTCCTTTGTTGATACAGTCAACATTATTAAAAGCATTATACCGTTAACAATTAGATACTCAATTGTTCTGGATTTTTCTTTTTCGTGTAACATTTTTTTGTATATGAAAATCAGGGTTTTTTACCCGCTACGCCGAATCGCCCGCTACACCGAAGCATAGCGAGGCGAGTTAGCGAGGCGAGATAGAAATAAGTTCTACTGTGAAAATAAGAGTGGAATTTGGCCCTATATTGGCGCCGGCACCTCTTTCACTATATGCAAGATTGGACGGAATATATAATTCATATTTTGAACCGACCTTCATTAACTGCAATGCTTCTGTCCAGCCGGTAATTACACCTCCGACAGGAAAGGTTGCTGATTGTCCGCGCTTATATGAACTGTCAAATACGGTTCCGTCAATCAATCTGCCCTCGTAATTAACGGTAACGGTATCGTTTGATTTTGGCTTATCGCCCGTTCCCTGCTTTATTATTTTATATTGCAGCCCGCTTGAAGTAACTTTCACACCTTCTTTCTGCTTGTTTTTTGTAAGAAATTCCTCGCCGACTTTTTTGTTTTTTTCTCCCATTTCGCTCCTCACTTTTACTTGTTTATCCTGGAGGTCCTTCTGAAAACTCATCATAACCTGTTTTCTTTCATCATCCGTCAACAATGGTTTAGAATCCAACATTGCACCTTTAATTCCCATCAACATAATATCGGTATCAATATCAATAGATTGTTTTTTGAGATTATTCCCGATATCCCAGCCGATTGAATAACTTGTTTTGTCCTTTTGCGTCTCCAGATTATTTTTCACAGAAGCATATCCAGAACTCAAAAACAACACGCACAAAATGAAAACTAAAACTGCAACAAACACCAGATTTTTCTTCATCTTCTTTTCTCCTTTTTTTATTCAGTCATGGATTGAATCAAGCCAAGTAATGATTTCATTTTCAAATTGACCGTCAAACATCTGTACTCCATGCTGATTTTTCTTGCCCTCAAAAAACACAACACTCGCACCAATTTCTTTAGCGATGGTCATTAATCGACTGGAACTTTCAAATGCGTATTTATCGCCGGGCGACGCGGCAATGGCTACAGGGCGTTCACCATATTTCTTCATTGCAGGAGCGGTTAATAATTCGATATAATTCAGTCCCGGTGAAAGTAAAATAACAAGCGGCACAAACTTGTGGTTTGCAGAATATATTAAAGCGATATTGGCGCCGATACTTGCGCCCGCTAATGCGATACTGTTTTTTCTGATATCTCTTGTTTTAATCAGATATTGCACCATAACATCTACATCATCAATTATTTTATTCCATTCAGAACCAGGACCAGGGCGACCAAAATATTTTATATCAATATCCGCACCATTGGTAGTTTTATTGCTCTCTCCGTGACCGCGAATATCAACTGCCAGATAACCGTATCCGCGATGAGATAATTTGTCGGCAAAACCATACCATTCGTTTTTGTTACTTGCGAGCCCGTGTAAAAGTATAAAAGTGAACTTGGATGGTTCTTTTGGGGGAACAAATTTACCGATAAGAATAACTTTATCTCGTGTTATGATTTTCGCCTGCGACTCGGAGTTTGGAATAATTCTTGCGCATGCTAAAAATAAACAAAACATCACACCCAAAATTCCGAGAATAACTTTACAAATAAATAATTTTTTAAAGTGCCTAATTGTATTTTTACCAAATTCTGTCATCAGATTGCCTTTGTTCTTTTTATAAAAAGAATGATATTGTCATTCCTGCCGACAGTAGGCACTCTTGTACCGTGCCGCAATCACTGTTTTTTGGTTTTGTCATTCCCGAATGTTCCCCGACTACTACTTTTGGGGACAGGATTTATCGGGAATCCAGATTATAGATTCCTATTCAGAGCGAACTCATCTATACATCTCTTTCCGTTGTTTTTTTACCCACGCGTCTGCCAAGTATTCATCAAGAGTTACAACCTTATCTATGCATCCGTGGGGAGTTATTTCAATGATGCGGTTAGCAATGGTCTGAATGAATTGATGGTCGTGAGATGTGAACAAAATCGTTCCTTTGAAATTTATTAATCCGTCATTAAGTGCACTGATGGATTCCAAATCAAGATGATTTGTAGGTTCATCAAGCACAAGCACATTTGCACCCGACAACATCATTTTTGACAGCATACAACGCACTTTTTCTCCACCGGACAGGATTGTCGTTTTTTTAAGTGCTTCATCGCCAGTGAACAGCATTTTGCCAAGAAAACCCCTGATGAAATTCTCATCTTTTTCTTTTGAATATTGCCTGAGCCAGTCAATTAAGTTAAATTCTGAAGAAAAATAATTTGAATTTTCCTTAAATAAATATTCTTGAGTTGTTGTAACACCCCACTTAAATTCACCTGCGTCCGCTTTTTCCTCTCCTTTAAGAATTTGGAAAAGCGTGGTTATCGCCAACCGATTCTTTCCAATCAAAGCAATTTTTTCTCCTGGTTTTACGGTAAAAGAGAGGTTACTGAACATCCAAGAATCTTTTCCACGCTTACATAGACCTGTAACGCTAAACAATTGATCGCCGGCAGTCCTGTTTGGCTTAAATGAAATATGTGGATAACGGCGAGAAGATGGCTTAATATCTTCAAGAGACATTTTTTCTATAAGATTTTTACGCGATGTCGCCTGTTTTGACTTGGACGCATTAGCGCTGAATCTATAAATAAATTCTTTAAGTTCTTCAATTCGAGTTTCCGTTTTTCTGTTATAATCCATTTTTTGTTTTAGAACAAGTTCGCTTGCTCCACGCCAAAAAGTATAATTACCTGTATAAAGCGTTATTGTATTGTAATCAATGTCAGCCATATGAGTGCAAATTTTATCCAAGAAATGTCTGTCATGCGATACAACGATTACTGTATTTTTAAATTCATAGAGAAACTCTTCCAGCCATTGAATAGTATCAACATCTAAATTATTTGTCGGTTCATCCATAAGCAAAATGTCTGGATTACCGAACAAAGCCTGAGCAAGTAGAACACGCACTTTTTCACCACCACTAAGTTCCTTCATTTTACAAGTATGTTGATGTTCTTTAATATCAAGATTACTTAACAGTTGCGATGCTTCCGACTCTGCCTCCCATCCATTAAGATGAGCGAATTCTTCTTCAAGCACAGAAACTCTCATTCCGTCTTTATCATTAAAATCCAGTTTTGCATAAATGGCATCTCGTTCCTGCATGATTGAAAAAAGTTTTTTATGACCAAGAATCACTGTTTGCATCACGGTATATTCATCAAACTCAAAATGGTCCTGTTTTAGTATAGCAATCCGTTCATCCTTACCCACCGAAACGGTGCCGTGATTAGGTTCTATTTCGGAAGAAAGGATTTTAAGAAATGTTGATTTCCCGGAACCATTAGCACCAATTAATCCATAACAGTTCCCTGAAACAAAATTAGCATTCACATTTTCAAAAAGAATTTGTTTGCCGAATGAAAGTGTAACATCGTCCACAATGAGCATATAAACTGTTCTCCCTATTAAATATAGATTTATTAGATTTTCAGTAGGTTTTCAACCAAGTAGGTTTTCAACCAAGTAGGTTTTCAACCAAGTAGGTTTTCAACCAAGTAGGTTTTCAACCAAGTAGGTTTTCAACCAAGTAGGTTTTCAACAGAAGAAAGTGCCTCGTCTAATTTTGAGACATCTCTTCCACCGACTTGAGCTAATTCAATTCTTCCACCGCCGCCACCACCGATAATTTTTGATATTTCTTTTACTATTGTTCGTGCATCAAATTTATCCGTGAGGTCTTTTGTGATTGATATTATTATCGTAGGTTTTTCATTTATGACTGCCCCGGTTACAACAATGCCTGACTTTATTTTATTTTTTAAATCGTCAGAAAAATTTCTGAGTTCTTCAATTGAGGATACATCCGTTTTGATGGACAGTAATTTTACACCGTTAACATTTTTTGTATGTTTTAGTAAATCGTTGTCTTTAGTCGGTGCCATTTTTGATTTTGTAATTTCCTTTTCAAGATGTTTTTTTTCTTCTAAAAGTTTCTGTAATTTCGCTGGAATTTCCGCATGAGAAGATTTAAGCATTTCCGCGATTTCACCGATGGTTTCCCTCTGATTTTTCACAAAATTATACGAGTTTATTCCCGTTATTGCTTCTACTCGCCGAAGTCCACTTCCGATGCTGCTTTCGGACAAAATTATAAATTGTCCGATTTCGCCTGTCGCTTTACAGTGTGTTCCACCGCACAACTCAACGCTTTCCGGATCCTCTTCGCCACCGGTAATAACACACCTTACTTTCTCGCTATATTTCTCACCAAACAAAGCCATTGCCCCGATTTTTTTTGCCTCGTCCACTGTTGTAATTTTTGTTGTCACTTTAAGGTTTTCAAGAATTTTTTCATTTACATATTTTTCAATTAAATTCAGTTCTTCTTTTTTTAACTGCGTTGGATGTGAAAAATCAAATCTGAATCTGTCGTCGGAAACCAAAGAGCCGCGTTGGACAATATGAGTGCCGATGATCTGTCTTAACGCCTTATGTAAAAGATGGGTTGCGGTATGATTTTTTGCAATATTTTTTCGTCTATCAACATCAATTTCGGCTTCAACCGTATCGCCGATTTTTATAATGCCTTTTGTAATTTTTGAGTTATGGACAATAAAATTTTCAACCGGCTTTTGTGTATCAATAACTTCTGCCTCCATCTTCTTCGCCACAGGCGAACCTACTCGGTCACTTCTAACTTCTAACTTTCCGTTATCTCCCACCTGTCCACCACTTTCTCCATAAAAAGGTGTTTCTTTCAAAACGACCTCAATGGTTTCGCCTTCTGTTGCTTCATTGACAATTTTTCCATCTTTTAAAATTGCAACAATTTCAGTTTCAATCGCTGTCTCATCATAGCCGATAAAAACTGTATCTCCGAATTTTTTGTGAAGTTCAAAATAATTGCTCATATCAATATCTCCAGAACCCTTCCAAGAAGATTTAGAACGGGTTTTTTGTTTTTCCATTTCCTGCTCAAATCCTTTTTCATCAACAATTGTGTTTGTTTCTGCCAAAATTTCTTTTGTCAAATCAAGCGGGAATCCGTAGGTATCATATAAAAGAAATGCATCTTTTCCGGAAATTATTTTTTTATTTTTTTTGAGTTCCTCAAGCATTTCTATTCCGTGAACAAGTGTCAGTAAAAATTTTTCCTCCTCCATTTTTACAATTCTTGCGATGTGTTCACGGTTTGAATCTAGTTCAGGATATGCTGATTTTATCGTTTCAACTACCTCGCCACAGATTTTATAAAGGAACGGTTTGTTCAATTGTAATTTTTTTCCGTGTGTAATCGCCCTTCGTAAAATTCTTCTTAAAACATAGCCCCTTCCTTCGTTGGATGGCAGAATACCGTCGGAAATAAGAAATGTGATTGCGCGGCAATGGTCGGCAATAATTCTCATTGAAACATCATTTTCCGTCGGGCAGATAATATTTTTTATAAAACTTACAATTCTTTTAATTTCGTCAATTTCAAAATTTGTTTTCGTATGCTGAACCACAGCCGCCAACCGTTCAAGTCCCATCCCGGTATCAATATTTTTTTGAGGAAGATTGATAAGTGTGCCATCGGCTTGTTTGTCAAATTGTGTGAACACAAGGTTCCATACTTCAAGATACCTGTCGCAGTTGCAACCCGGTCCGCAGGTTTTTTTTTCCGCAACCGTTTTCTATTCCTGTATCATACAAAATTTCAGAACAGGGGCCGCAGGGTCCTGTTTCGCCCATCTGCCAGAAGTTGGAATCTTCGCCAAGTTTCACGATTCTATCCTTTGAAATTATGTTTTGCCAAATGTCATATGCTTCATTATCTTTTTCATAGACGGACGCATAAAGTTTATCTTTAGTAAGTTTCATTTCTTCGGTTAAAAATTCCCAAGCCCAATCAATTGCTTCTTTTTTGAAATAATCACCGAATGAAAAATTGCCGAGCATCTCAAAAAAAGTAAGGTGTCTTGCCGTGTGTCCCACATTTTCAATATCCGATGTCCTGAAACATTTCTGAACTGATGCCGCTCGCTGATAGTCATTTTTAATTTTTTGGTTGCCCAAAAAGTAGTTTTTGAATTGCACCATTCCTGCTGATGTGAACAGCAATGTCGGGTCAGACGAAGGCACCAAAGAATCACTCGGAAATACTTTGTGGTTTTTCCCTTCAAAAAACTCCAAAAACTTTTTTCTAATTTCGTTTGTAGTCATAAAATTAAGTAACAGTTTAGCCATTAGAAGTAATCTGTCATTCCCGAGTGGTTCCATCGGGAATTCATTACCATAGATTCCTGCTTTCGCAGGAATGACTTTTGGCGACTAAATCATTACTGAATTACCCATTGTTCGCCAAAATCACTGAAAATTAAGAAAAGAAAATCTTGCATTTTCACTTCAAAAATATTACTGTCAAAAATGTTGAAAGATGGAAAAATTCAAGAATCCAAGTATCAGAACCGTCCCAATACTTTCTAATGTCTAAAATGGCGCATTCCGGTGAATACCATTGAAATTTTATGCTCGTTACAGACAGTGATTGAATCATCGTCTTTTAACGACCCGCCGGGCTGAATAATTGCTTTAACTCCGATTTTTGCTGCTTCTTCGGGAACATCGCCGAAGGGAAAAAATGCATCGGAAGCAAGAACTAATGGAAGATGGAAGATGGAAGATGGAAGATGGACTGACTGCATTTTCAGATTCGCGATTTTTAGTGAGTCAATTCTTGACATCTGTCCGGCTCCAATTCCGACTGTTTGGGTACCTTGGACAAGAACGATTGTATTTGATTTCACGCATTTTGCGACGGTAAAAGCAAATTTTAAAGATTCCAATTGTTGTTTTGTTGGTTTTGTTTTTGTCACCGTTTTTAAGTTATCAAAAATTTTATTATCTTTTTCTTGAACAAGAAATCCGCTTCCGATACTGCGAAATTCAATCGCTTTATCCGAAGGCTTATTTAGAGGTTGTACCAATATTCGCAAATTTTTCTTTGCGGCAAATAATTGTAAAGCATCATTAGAATAAGCAGGTGCTATGATGCATTCGGTAAATATTTTTATTACGTCCTTGGCGGTTTTGCCATCTACATTTTTGTTAAATGCGATAACCCCTCCGAATGCAGAAACAGGGTCGCAGGCAAGAGCATTTTTATATGCGGCAAAAATATCTTTTGCCGATGCAACTCCGCAAGGGTTGTTGTGTTTGACAATCACACAGGTCGGGTTTTGGAATTCGCACACCAATTTGAATGCAGCATCCATATCAAGATAATTGTTGTATGAAAGTTCCTTGCCTTGTAATTGCTTTAATCTTCCATCTTCCATCTTATCTTGGTATATTGCCGCTTTCTGATGTGGATTTTCGCCATATCGTAAATTAGCAATTTTCTTAAGACCAATTGTCATTTTTTCGGTAAATGGTTCTTCTGTGAAATAATTTGAAATGACAGAATCATAATAGGCGGTATGTCTGAATGCCTTTGCGGCAAGTTGTTTTCTGAATTTATGTATAGGGATTTCAATAACTGGTAGTGAGCGGTCTTTAGACCGTTCAACCGAGACGACAGGGTCTAAAGACCCTGTTCTACCTTGGGAACTCATTTCTGAATTTTTTAGATTAGTGAGAATCTGGGAATAATCTTTTGGGTCGCAGACAACAAGAACACTTTCAAAATTTTTTGCCGCTGCCCGAAGAAGAGTAACACCACCGATATCTATATTTTCAATTGATGGTTTTTCTTCAAACGGATAAAGATTTACAACGACCATATCAATAGTGTCAATTTTAAGTTTTGATAACTCAGCAAGATGTTCTTTGGTTCTTTTTGCAAGAATTCCACCATGAATTTTGGGATGCAGGGTTTTTACCCGTCCGTCGAGAATTTCTGGAAAATCAGTAATTTCATCAACCGTCGCAACAGGAATTTCGGCATCTTTGAGTGTTTTTGCCGTGCCTCCGGTTGAAATAATTTTCATACCCATTTTTATGAGTTCTTTTGCAAACTCAATAATTTCAGTTTTGTCCGATACACTGATTAGAACTGTCTTAACACGAGTCATCTGCATTTTCTTCTTCCTCCTTTGTAAATTTTTCTATGACATTTTCAATCGTGTCGTAAGAAAAACCCTTGCTTGCAAGAAATTGAAAAATTTTACTCTTTGCTTTTAGCGGTTCAAGTTTTTTGTATCTCGGAAGTTTATTTTTTATTGTGTCATAAGCCAGTTCCGTTTCATTAATTTTCAGCGAGTTTAAAATTTCAGACGCCGTTTCGCGAGGTATACCTTTTCTGTTTAATTCTCGCATAATAAAATTTTTACTTTTATTGTGGCGCAAACGATAGTCCGTCCATTCTTTCGCAAATTTCTCATCGTCAATTAGTTTTAAGGTTTTTAATTTTTCTATTACAGCGTCAATAGTCGTATTGTCATAATTTTTTCCGAGTTTATCCCGTATTTCTTTTTCCGAGTGATTTCTTCTCGTAAGAAGCCAGAACGCATATTTTTGTGCATTGTGATAATTTGTTGATTTTTCTTTCATATTTTATCGTCATTCCCGTGCACAGACTGTGTCATAATCCAAAAAATGTAGTTGCCAAGCTTGCTTGGCGATTTTACCATTTATTAGCCGACCAAGGTCGGCAACTACAGTTGCGACTCAATAAGATTATATTTTTTTTCTCCAAGCCCGAGTTTTTCTGCATATTCTAATTGTACTGACCAGTCAATGTCCGGAAATATGTGCTTGAAAAAATCACCGCCGAATTTTTTGTTGACTAATTCGGCTGATGCATGGTCAATTGCGACAGGGTCATCGGATGCAACGATGCCTATATCTTCTACAAGTGGTACTTCCTTTGTCTCGTAGCAGTCGCAGAATTTTGTTATGTAGTTCAGAAAATTTAAATAAATTGCTTTTTTGTCATATAGAACACCTGCGGCATATTCCACTATTTTTTCCTGTGCATTTCTGGTGGATTCATCCCAAGGAATTTTTATTGCGTACTGTTCACAAGACAAAATACATTCGCCGCAACCCACACAGATATTTTTGTCTATTATAATTTTTTTATTTGAAAGTTTCAACCCTGTTAGAGATACCGTGTCACGGTGTGACATCTCTAACAGGGTCAAGGCATTTGAGGGACACCATTTTATGCAAGCACCACAACCAATGCATTTTTCCGAATTTATATTCGGCTTTATAGCATTGTGCATTTCGTATTTTCCATGACGGCAACCACATCCCATTCCAATGTTTTTTATCGCACCACCGAACCCGGAAATTTCGTGTCCCTTAAAATGAGTTAAAAAAATAAATTTGTCTGCATAATAGATATCCCGTGCAATTTTTACAGTTTTGAAGTGCTTTAATCCAACATCCACTTCAATATATGAATTCCCTCGTAATCCATCAGCAATAATTATAGGACAACCACAGTTCCCAAAACCATGCTCAATTGCAATGTTAAGATGGTCAACAGCATTTGAGCGGCTTCCTTTATAGATTGTATTTGCATCTGTTAAAAATGGTTTTCCACCGAGTGATTTTACAATTTCAACAATTGGCTTTAGATACTCGGGATTAATATAACCTTTATTGCCTTTTTCACCAAAGTGAACTTTTATTGCGACAAAATCATTTTTGGAAATGAGTGAATTTATACCTGATTTTTCCGCAAGTTTGATGACGGTATCTTTTGAAAAAGTTTTTGAAAAATATACGCTATTCACAAAATCCCACCTTTTTACGATTTTCTTTTCTTTTCGATTGATAATGTTTATTTTCTAAAAGTTTTTCTTTTGCCCTTTTTGAACGTTTCCTTTTTTGACGTTTGATTTTTTCTATTCTTTGTTGTTCTTCGCTTTTTTTCCCGAGAACAAGTTGCTCAATTTTATTGGCGAGTAACCTTCTTGCCAAAAAACGGTTTAACATTTGTGACCTTTCTGTTTGACATTTTACTTCTATTTGTGTCGGCAAATGTTTAAGATAAACACAGGTAGCCGTTTTGTTAAGATTCTGTCCGCCTTTTCCTTGCGAACGAATAAATTTTTCCAGAATATCTTTTTCGTAAATGCCAAGTTTCTGCATTTTTTCTTCAAGTGATTTTTGTTTTTGCAGATGGACACCGAAGGTAATCATAATTTCATTTTTTTAATTATATCGTCGGTAATTCTCTGCGGTTTTAGGTCTGAATTAACGCAGACAAGTGTGGTTTCCCCTGTAACAATAAGGCGTTTGGTTTCTTTTTCCTCCACGGTATAGAAAAATTCAATTCGCACCCCTTTGGCTTCAATAACAGAGGTGTGTATTTTGATTATTTCACCATACCTTGCTGGTGATTTGTAATCAATTTCTGCATGACTGACGACAAATAAAATTCCCTGATTAGCAAGTTCTTTGACACTTACACCCTTTTCCGCAAAAAATTCCGTTCTTGCTCTCTCAAAATATGTCAAATAGTTTGCATAATAAACAACGCCACCGCAGTCGGTATCCTGATAATAAATTTTAATTTCCATTTTTTTCCTTTTCCTTTATTTTGTTCCAGTTGACAATAATTTCTTTTACAGAGTTTACTTTTTTATTTCCAAAAACATGCGGATGCCGTCTTTTTAATTTTTCTACAAGAGTGTCAACCACATCATCTATTGTAAATTTTTTTTCTTTTTTTGCAAGTTGTGAGTGGAACATTACCTGCAAAAGAATGTCGCCAAGTTCCTCTTTCATATTCTCAAAGTTTGACGATTTTACTGCTTTTTCAAACTCACAAGTTTCTTCTTTCAGGTATTTTATAAGTGATTTATGTGTCTGTTTTCTGTCCCACCCGCAACCTTTCGGCGAGAGTAAAATCTCAAACACTTTTTTCAATTCATCAAATTTTTTAGACATATTTTACTCTGAAAATGGAATGTTCATTTTTTGCACATTGCTTTTTTCATCTAATTCGCCGATTATAAAGATATTGTTCAAATGTTTTGTTATAACACTGCGTTCTATAGAAAAAAGTTGTGAAATCTGTTTTTGTGTAAGCCAGACGGTTTCTTCCTTTAGTTTTACTTCAATTGAAGTTTGTCCGTTCTTGATTTTGTAGATGACAATTTCACCTTTACCGAAATAACTTTGATTAATTTTCATAATTTTTTTCACTTTTTTACTATCAAAATTCTTTCTATTCTGTCAAATGTCAAATTATAACTTCATTCCCTATATTTTAGAAACTATTGGAATTAAAAATTTTTTCTGTATTGCATAATGGGCATTTTACTTTAATTTTACCTTTAAATGCAGGTATTCTAAGTTTTTGAAAACAATTAGTGCATATTATCATCCACGAATCTATGTTTCTTTTGTCTTCCAATTCCTTTAATCTTCGGGATAATACTACTTGTCCAACTTCCACAATATCCAAAGCGTTTTTATTAAGATGTGGTTTTACATCTTTCATTATTAGCTCTTTCTGTTTCATGAACAATGCCATTCCATATCCCAATTCAGTAGAAGTTAAATAAGGTTTTACTTCTTTATACATTATATAATCCTCGTCCCTACTTGTAATTGTCCTTTGCCAACAACCATTCAAAAGAAGAACACCTAAACCTAAAAATATTGCCATCAAATCAGTATACTTTTCATTTTCTTCTCTTTCTGCTTCTTGAAAATTATATTTATATAACCAAGCATGCGTAATTTCATGAGCAATTATTGAATCAATCGCAATTTTATCATTTTCGTATATTTTATTAATCTCAACAAAATATTTGTTATCAGGGGTTAATTTGATAGTACCTGCTGCAGAATCTTTAGCAACAAAAGAAGGAATAACTTGACATTCCTGGGGTAAACCAATTTTACCACTGATATATGTAATCAAGGATATAACATAAATTAAAGGATTTTGAAATGAATAATTGCTTATTAATATCAATTCCCTTTTTTTAAAAAACTCTTTATCCATCCTCAACAATGAATAATATTTATCTTCTATTACATATTTTTCTTCTTGAAATTTGAAGTATTTATTTAATATCAGATTTTTTATATATTTCATTCAAAAACTCATCTTTGGAAATTGTTTTGACACCTAATTTTTGGGCTTTTGTAATTTTATTGTATATTTGATAATAACTCTCTCAGATTCTTGAATCTGTCAAAAATATCCTGTCTCAAATTGTCAATATATTCGTCATCTCCGTTTTCTTTTTCTACCATAAGACAACCCTTGCTTGTTTCTCGTTCAAAATATTTATTAAGATTTGCAGAAATATTTTTAAGATAACCTTTTTTTCTGTATTGGGCGACTTCTTTAAAAATGCTTTTTATATCCGGAGCATATCTCAATATGAAATACATGTAATACAAATCTTTTGCCTGTTTTTGTTCATCTTCTCTATCAATGAAGGTTGCTCCTTTATGATACAGAAATGCAGATGGTTTAGGGCAATAGATTTTATAATTTCCTTTTTTTGTTTTAATGTCAATGGAAATTCTGTGTTCTAAAAGAAAGTCAAATTTATCAATTATATTTATATAAATTTGACAGCCGACGAATTTTTCTATAGATTTTTTGTCTGTTTCAGGTGAAGTGATAAAATGTATCGGAATTTTTCCTTCTTTATATAAAATAACAGGAAAAAGTTTCCCAATTTCAATATAGTGTTCTTTATAATTTAAACGCAAAAGCTCATCAAAAATCGTTTTATGGTAAGTTTTTGTATCAGTTTTTTTTAATCCAAAATCAATATCAACGGTTGTTGTTGGTTTAGCGACAACGTTGTCCCATAAATAATTTATATAGACATAAGGTAACCAACCACCTACGAGAGTAAGATTATCAAGATAATCTTTTAGGTCATTTAAAACATCAAAAAATATTGAGTTTAATTTATCGGTTTCGGTCAAGTTTTGTTCCTTTTTCTTTCAGTGATTTTATCAATTGCTCAGCATGTTCTTTTCCCCGTGGCTGGAAGTTGTATAAATCCAGATATAATTGCAGGTTTGAAACAACGAGATAACCTTTTATTTTATGCACATTGAAAAATACACTATTTTTGTAATAAGGTCTTATAATATGAATGTTTCCACCTTTTACTAATTCCTTTAATTCCAATTTTTGTCGTATATCTAAAATATCCTTATCCCAGTTTTGAATATTCAAGTAGAGATAAATATTATCTGTTTTAACAAAGGAAGTAATCAAGTTTGCTCCTGTGTGTAAAGTGAGAGCATATTTATATTCGCTTAAATAGGTTCGTATTTTTTTTAAGATGTTTTTATCTGACGAATAGTAAATATCAACTTCATTTAGTTCAAACTGATATTCTTTTAACCAATCTTCAATGAGTTTTTCTTTGTTCGTAAGAATTGTATAACTATCGGGGCCCCGCTTCACCCTTTCCACATAACCATACTTTTCCATTGTATAAATTACTGCTTGTGCCATACCTAAACTGACACCTTCCGAACCAACAAAATCCCGTACTATCCACTTTTTTTGAGGATTTTGAATCATCTTTCTTATTACGAGGGTTGCTTTATCCGCAAATATATTTTTCATCCGATTTTGCCTTTGCATAATTCACTCCTAAATGTTCACTGTCTTGTGAACATTATACAATTAGTGAACATTATTGTCAAGGGTTTTAGTGGGGCTTGGGGAAGAGTAGTTGCCCCGTTTTAGCAGGGTCAAAAATTTGCTTTGCTGCTATTTGCTCACCGTCAGGCGGGCATTTTCAAGACAACAAACATATTATTTTATCATTTTCAAAAACTCATCTTCGGAGATTGTTTTGACGCCTAATTTTTGGGCCTTTTTGTATTTGGATCCGGGATTATCGCCTGCAACGACAAAGTCGGTTTTTTGACTGACTGACGATGCATCGTTTCCGCCGAGTTCTCTAACTTTCGCCTCCGCATCAGTTCTTGAAAAGTTTTTTAACTCGCCCGTGAACACGAAGGTTTTGCCTTCAAGTTCGCCGCGGAGAATTGATCCTTCCTTTCGGAAGGGCTCATGGAAGTGTTCTACCGTTTTGACGCCAGTTTTTTTAAGTTTTTCAACTAATTTTTTTGTTTCCGGCAGAGCAAAAAATTTTACAACCGATTCCGCCATAATTGGTCCCACCTCATATATTTTTTGTAAATCATCAACGGTGGCTTTTATTAAATCGTCAAGCGTTAAAAATTTTTTTGCAAGAGTCATTGCAGCTTTTTCTCCGACATTCCGTATCCCTAGTCCGAACAAGAGTCGGCTTAATGGTCGGGACTTACTTTTTTCTATTGCGTCCAAAAGGTTCTGTGCTTTTTTGTCCTTAAACAGTTCAAGTTTTAGTAAGTCGTCTTTTTTGAGATAATAGATGTCGGCAAAATCGTGAACAAGTTTTTTTGAGATGAGTTGCTGAACCACGGCATCCCCGAGTCCTTCAATATCCATTGCTTCCCGTTTAGCGAAATGGACAAGTCCGCGTTCTAACTGTGCAGGACAAGATGGATTTATGCATCGCCATGCGACCTCTTCCGCTTTTTCTTTTACAATTGGTTGTCCACAAACCGAACATTTGTTCGGTATTTCAATTTTTTCCTCTTTTCCGGTTCTTTTTGTTTCGATAACTTTTATTATTTTAGGGATTACATCGCCGGCACGCTCAATCAAAACGGTGTCACCGATTTGTACTCCTAACCGTTCTGTTTCCTCAAAATTGTGTAGTGTTGCCCGTGAAATTACAACGCCACCACACCCAACTGGCTCAAGTTCCGCAACAGGCGTCAAAATTCCCGTTCTTCCGACCTGAACGACTATGTTTTTTATTTTTGTTGTTGCCTGTTTTGCTTGGAATTTGTAAGCAATTGCCAATCTCGGCGATTTCATTGTGAACCCAAGTTTTTGTTGCTGTTCAAGAGAGTTGATTTTTATAACTAATCCGTCAATCTCAAAAGGCATATTTTCCCTTTCAAGTTCCCGTTTTTTGCAAAGTTCCACAACTTCGTCAATTTTTTTTGTGATATTAATATTTTTAAGTGTTGTTGGTAGCCCGATTTTTTCACACAGTTTAAGAAACTCAAGATGTGTCTTAAATTTTTCCATTTCGGAAATTGCGCCGTAAGAATGAGTGATAAATTTTAATTTTCTCTTTTCCGTGATTTGAGGATTTTTCTGTCTTAATGAGCCAGCCGCTGCATTTCTCGGATTGGCAAACGGTTGTTCCCCGTTTTTCAGAATTTCCTCATTGAGTTTTTGAAAATCGGTCTTGTCAATATAAACCTCGCCGCGAACTTCTAACAGAGTGGTAAGTGGTAAGCCCGCCTGGCGGTCGTCGGGCAGGTGGTAAGTGGTAAGTAAAGACAGTGGAATGGATTTTATTGTTTTTATGTTAAGTGTAATATCTTCGCCGTTGTCTCCGTCGCCTCTCGTAGCGCCCTGTATGAGCATTCCGTTTTTATATGTCAGAGTACAGCTTATTCCGTCTATTTTCGGTTCTATGACATATTCGCTCTCCGCGGCGAGTTCATTTGGGATTATTTTTTTTACCCGTTTGTCCCACTCAAGAATTTCGTCGGGAGAATATGTGTTGTCAAGTGAAAGCACTGGTATAGAATGTTTTACCGTCTTAAAATCTTTCACCGCTTCACCCGAAACTCTTTGCGTAGGTGAGTCAGTCGTGATAAATTCCGGATTTTTTTCTTCTAATTCTTTCAGCCGTTTCATCAGATTATCATATTCGGTATCCGAAATTTCCGGCTGAGCCAAAACATAATAAAGATAATCATACCGCCGTATCTCGTTTTTCAGTTTTTCAATTTCTTGTAGCATATAAAAGGCAGAATTAAGAATTAAGAATTAAGATTAAGTAAAAGACAAATTCTCAATTCCAATCTCAATCTCAATCTCAATCTAAAATCTCTGTGGTTACGGAGTTTTCTTGTTGTTTTTCTGGTTTGCTTTTATTTTGTCCAATATACCGTTGACGAATTTTCCGGATTCATCTGTGGAAAAATCCTTTGCAAGTTCTATTGCCTCATTTATTACTACTTTCGGCGGTGTCGCAAGAGTATAAAGCAGTTCGTAAGAAGCAAGTCGTAAAATTGCTCTGTCAACCGCTGCCATTCTGTTAAGTTCCCAATTCTCCGCCGTCTGTTTTAGTAAGTCGTTTATTTCTTCAAGATTTGATATTGTTCCGTCTATAAGTTCCTGTGCGAATGCAACAACATCTCTATCATAATTTTTCGTTTGCCAGAACGCATTTTCTGCTTCCGATTTAGTCAATTTACAGACATCCACAGCATAGAGTACCTGTATAACACATTCGCGTGATAGTCGTCGTGATCCCATAAAATTTTTAATACAAACGAATTATTTCTTTCGACATGTAGTGCCCCGATTTATCGGGGCAACAAGCGACCCTCGAATCAAAGTTCGGGGTAGACTCCAATGGTCGCACTACAAAGAGCGAACCTAAATAGCGACGATAAATCGTCGCACTACATTGTTTTGTTTAAGTTTGCCATTTCTATTGCCGTCATCGCTGCTTCTGCACCTTTGTTGCCGGATTTTGTTCCTGCCCGTTCAATTGCCTGCTCAAGATTATCCGTCGTAATAACTCCGAAAACCACAGGCACACCGGTTTTAATTCCTGTTGATGCAATCCCTTTTGTTACTTCCGCAGCGATGTAATCAAAATGAGGAGTGTCGCCTTTTATTACCGCACCCAGACAAATTACAGCATCATATTTCTTTGATGATGCGAGTTTGTTTGCCGCAAAAGGAATTTCAAAAGAACCCGGTACCCATATGATGTCTAAATTTCTTTCGTCGGCATCGTGCCGTTTAAGTGCATCCAAACATCCATCCAAAAGTTTGGAAGTGATGAACTCGTTAACCCGAGAAACAACTATTCCAAATTTCAATCCTCCTGCCAACAGTTTCCCTTCAAAAACCTTTCCCATAATACCCCCGTTTTAGGATTAAGGATTAAGTGGTAAGTAAAAACTTAATTCTTAATCCTTAATCCTGTCTCTTTATTCTCTGTCTCTACAGCAAATGTCCTAATTTTTCTTCTTTTGTTTTCAAGTATTTTTCTGCAAATTTTGATTTCGGCTTAATTTTTATTGAGAGCCGCTGGACAACTTTTAATCCGTAACCTTCAAGCCCGACGATTTTTTTCGGATTATTCGTCAGAAGTTTTATAGTTGAAAGCCCCAAATCTACAAGTATCTGCGCACCTATTCCATAATCCCTCAAATCTGGTTTGAAGCCAAGTTCTATATTCGCTTCTACGGTGTCGTAGCCATTGTCCTGCAATTCATATGCTTTTAATTTGTTGGCAAGTCCGATTCCTCTCCCCTCCTGATGCATGTATAATAAAACCCCACACTCTTCTTTTTGGATAATTTGCATTGATTTTTCTAACTGGTCACCGCAATCGCAACGCAGAGAATGAAAAGCATCGCCTGTTAAACAGGATGAATGCACTCTAACAACAACATTTTTTTTATTTTTGACATCTCCTTTTACTAATGCTATATGATTTTCTTTTTTTAATTTATCCTGATATAATTGAAGTATGAAATTGCCGTATCTCGTCGGGAAATTTGGAATTGTTGCTGTGTTCTCAACAAGTTTTTCGGTTTGCCGTCTGTATTCAATAATTTGTGCGATTGTGATAATTTTTAATTTATGTTTTTTTGAGAATTCTAACAGATGTGACATTCTTGCCATAGTTCCGTCTTCATTCATTATTTCGCAAATTACACTTGACGGATAAAGTCCTGAAATTTTTGCAATGTCCACACCAGATTCTGTATGCCCCGCTCTAACTAATACTCCGCCTTCTTTACATCTTAAAGGGAAAATATGGCCAGGTTTTATCAAATCGTCTGGTTTCGTTTTTGGGTTAATAATTGTTTTAACTGTTTGTGCTCTGTCGTGTGCTGAAATGCCGGTGGTTATTCCTTTTTTTGCGTCAACCGAGATGGTGAAAGCGGCCTCTTTTATCTCAGTACTGCTTGTTACCATCGGATGAAGTTTCAATTCGTCAAGTCGCTTTCCTTCCATAGCGATGCATATTAATCCCCGTCCTTCCTTTGCCATGAAGTTTATTTTTTCCGGTGTGATTTTTTCGCAGGCATAAACAATATCGCCTTCGTTTTCCCGTGTCGGGTCGTCAACGATTATAACTGCATTACCTTCTTTGAAATCCTTTATTGCTTCTTTAATATCAGAAAGTTCAATCATAAAAATCCTGCCTTTGATAGTGTTTCGGAAGTTATTTCCTTTTTATCAGTTTTCTGTAAAACATATTTTGCAAGGATATCCGTTTCCAAATTGACACTATCTCCAATTTTTTTATTTTTAAGCGTTGTATTTTTTAATGTATGAGGAATTACTGCTACCGAAAATGAATCTGGTTTTTTTCCGATTAGGGCTATGGTTAAACTGATTCCGTCAATAGCCACAGAACCTTTTTCGATAATATATCTTGACACATTTTCTGGAATTGAGAATTGCCAAATTTCTGAATTTTCTGATTTTTTTATTTCTAATATCTTTCCAGTTCCATCAATATGTCCAGTAACGAAATGTCCTCCTAATCGGCTGTCCGGTCTTAATGCCCTTTCAAGATTAACTTTATCACTTGGTTTCATCCGTCCTAAGTTTGTTCGGTTGAGTGTTTCGTCAGAAATGTCGAAAGTTAGTTGACAGTTGACGGTTGACAGTTGACGGTATTCAATAATTGTTAAGCAGACACCGTTTACACAAACACTGTCGCCGATTTTTATATCGTCAAGTTTTGTCTCGACGGCAATCTGCGTTTTGCTTATTTTTTTTATAGTGCCAATATCCTCAATTATTCCTGTAAACATATTTTTTAAATCACTTTTCCACAGTAACATAGTTGTTATCTATCTTCGTTTAAGTACGACATAATTTTTTCTTTTTAGAATCTAACAATTTTTTGACTTCGCGGTCAAAGTCGGATTCAAGCATGCGGTCTTGAACAACTTGGTATTTTTCATATTCGCTTTCGGCTAATGCTACTGCGACTTCATGACTGATCTTGCCTCTATCCTGCAAAATCTCTTTTTCGTTGAATTGCAAAAAAGCGTCCAATTTTTTCACCCAGTCCTTCATATACATCACAACACCTTTTTGCGACTGCATTTCCGCATAGTCAAGATACATAGTTACGATCCGATTGAGTCCATCCAATTCTTTTTCATTGAGATAATTTTTAGCGATACTGACATCAGTTTTTCGGACTGCCCCTTTGGGTGCATTTTTCCAAGTTGTAAGTCCCATATTTGGTTTTCCACCGCCAACTCTTTGATAAATAATTCCCGCCGCAGTTTGGCCAGTTATTGTCCAGTGAAGTTTGTTTTGCACGGTAGCAAAAAATTGCTTGGTAATTTCTTCATTCGGATTATAGTCAGCACTGCATTGAGCGTAGATGTCGGTGATTTTCTGATAGAATCTGCGTTCGCTACTGCGAATATCGCGAATACGCGATAGTTGTTCTTCAAAATAGTCCTTGCCGAAGATAGTGTTGGGATTTTTCAGCCGTTCGTCATTCATGGCAAAGCCCTTGATGATGTACTCTTTCAAAATCTGCGTTGCCCAAATACGAAACTGTGTGGCTCGCTTGGAATTGACCCGATAACCAATCGCAATAATAGCGTCAAGGTTGTAAAAATCCAGTTTCCGAGCAACATGTCTTGTGCCTTCTGTTTGAACTGCTCGAATTTTTCGATGAGTTGCCCCTTCACCCAATTCTCCACTTTGATAAATTTCACCAAGATGATAAGTAATGGTGTGTGGCTCCACCCCAAACAAATCCGCCATCATTTTTTGTGTCAACCAGAGCGTTTCGTCTTGCAAAAATACTTCCATCTTGACATCACCATTAGTCGTGGTATAGAGAATTATTTGTTTTTTATTTATCCCGTTAGATAACGAATATCTAATGGGGTTTGGCTGTAACTCGTTCTTTTTCATACTATAATAATTTCACCCCGTTGGGGTTAGGTTCTGTCTTCAACAATTTTTATTTCTTCGTCGGTTAAGCCGTATAATTTATAAACCATCTGGTCAATCTCCCTTTCGTATTCTTTGACTTTGGCTTGCTTCGTTTGATTTTATAGTATCTTTCAATCTATATCTTCTTTTAAACGAAATTCAATTTCATAATTTTTTATGAATTCAATTTGTTCTTTCGTCAGGCCATACAAAGGTCCAATCATATCGTCTATTCTATCAATTAACTTTTTTGATTTCCCGATTTTATATTCCTTAAATGAATCAATATTAGCATAACGGGTTGTTTGTCTCACATTGGCGTTGGATTCAATGTCCTTTAAATATTCATTATAAAGTTTTTCTATTTCTTCAATAATTTCCTTATCGCATAATTTTGAATAAGGAATGGTAAAAGATTCAATTTCGTATGATTTTAAATCATGATTATTCGAAAATATTTGATAATACCAGAAAAACAGATTACTACTTAAAATTGCACCAATCGAGTTCGAAATACTTTTACATAAGAATATTGGTTTCTCTTTTGTAGAACCTGTTGAATAATTTGTAATTACTTTGAAGTACCTACCTCCAGATGTTCTATAATAAATTGGTTTTCCATCACTTATCAATAAATCAAAAATGGTTTTATCCTGTTTTAATATTTTTTTCAATATTTCTTTTTCTATTGGATAGCTGATTTTAGGATATCTGCCTTGAAGTTTTAAATCTTTTACTTCAATAAACTCTAAATTATTAACTAAATGCTGTAAATCATAATTTTTGCTTTTACGATACATTTTGGTTGAATAAATATGCTTGCATTTTGTATTTGTTTTATTGAACATAATAATTGATGTATCAACAACTGAATTTTCAAAAACAGGTTGAGGCCTTACAGAATAGGAAGAAACTTTTATTATTTCACAATTGTCTTCAAGCAATTTATGAAGTGCTGTCATTGAATCACTTGAGGTAATACTGATAGGAACTATGTAATTAAGATTTCCAAACTTTTTTAAAACATTGTAACCAAATTCAATGAATATTGTAAAAGTATCCAAAGAACCTTTTTGAATACCCGTAATTGTTTTCGTCGATAGATATTGTTTTAGAAAGTGTTTCTTCTCATTAGCAGAATAATCTGCACCGTACGGTGGATTCCCAATCACCACATCAAAACCATCTTTCAAACCAAACATCCATTCGGGGTCAAAAAAGTCAGCAAAAGTATTCTGGTCATAAATATCAAACCGGGCAATCTTATCAGCGGCATCGCTTTGCCAGCCGCTGTCTTGTAATATTTTCGCTATTTTTTGGCGTATTGCCTTATCTTCTTTTTGGCATTTTAATTTATCTCTTCGGTTTTTGGCTTCAAAGTGTTTGTGTCTTACTTTTTCTAATTCTTTTTCCAAATCTGCTATTTCAACGGGCATTAACATTTGTTGTTTGGGTTTATCTAAACCAATTAAAGTATTAGCGGCTACAAATTTTGTTTCTAAGTTGGGCAATGGTCTTATGTGTTAGATAACGATACGTTCTATGATAGTGTTCTTTTCTTCTTTTACGTATTGAGATGGTGTTCTGTAATTTAATTTTCTAAGTCTTTTAGACATATTGTATTCATTGATAAACTCAATAAGTTTTCCGTTCATCTCAAT
>JAZDKR010000001.1:0-33866 GCA_043802785.1 Elusimicrobiota bacterium | reverse complement strand
CCAATAATAAATAAAAGACTTATGATTATTGGTATTAGAATTGGATTTCCGAACCAGAATACTGCGCATAAGCTGCCTATAAACATCAACCCAGATATAATTCTAATTCCCTTTGGTATTTTAATTTGCTCATTCATTTTTGTTTGCCTCCTTCCTTTTTAGCTCTTTCTTTCCTTTTTATTAAAGTTCTGGCAACTAATGCGCCAAGTTTTTTTGCCTCTTCTATGCTCTTCGGATTCTTTTCAACCCCTCCCTTGGCATCAACACTAAAAACTTTATTTTTTGCTTCTCTCACTAAATACATTCTTGCAATAAACCCAAATTTTCTTAATATCTTCAAAACCAAAATATTACTATCTTCATATGAAGTTGCAATTGCCCCAAACGGTTTACCCGTGAGAGGCCAAACATAATTTTTATCCGCCTTTTTTGCAAAATAAACTATTGCCATCAATCTTTCCATTAAAGCTACTAATTTCGCTGGTATAGGGTAATAAAGAGGGGCGGCTATGATTATTCCATCTGTTTCAATCATCCTTTGAAATACTTCTTCAAAATCATCTTTAAGTATACATTTGTAGGGTTTCTTACCACAACCCCAATTCTTGAATTCATGTAGACCAAAGTAGTGTCCCCCGCACGGTTTTATTTCGAAATCCGCCAACTGTAATAACTCTGTTTCTATTAAGATGTCTTCTTCTTTTGCCCCCTCAAGAGCAGATTTAAGAAGACGATATGAATTACCATCCTTCCTTTGTGAACTATTTATACCTATAATTTTCATAGTCGTTTTTTCCATAAGTTAACGCAGGTCTGAAATCTGCGGCTAGCCAGTGCATCGTAAAGTTAAATTCTGATATCTCATTGCTGGGTCGCCGCGGCGACCGATACAATCGGGATGACCGAAGCAATCTAATACAGGTAGAAGGTACCCTCTACCATTTACCCTTTACCTTTTACCTTACTGTTTTGAGATTGCTTCACTTCGTTCACAATAACAGCCGCAGGGACACGGCATGCCTCGCGTCCATACAACACAACATGCACACGGTCATAGACCATGCATTCTTCTGTTCCGTCTTTCTGGTGGAGGTGAAGGGGGTTGAACCCTCGGCCTCATCGTTGCGAACGATGCGCTCTCCCAACTGAGCTACACCCCCAATAGGTCAGAATTAAGAACTAAGAATTACGAATTACGAACTAAAATGCTAAAAATTACCCGCCGTTATCTACAACGAATTTTTTGATATCCTCTATGTGCTGAACTATTAACTTCGCCTTTGCTGTGCCGAAAGAAAACGGATACTTGTCATTTTCATCCCGTTTCAAAACAATAACCTTGTTCCCCTTAAACTCCGATAATTCAACCATTGCTCCCTCCTTTTTAACGACAGAGATGAAGAAACATGAGATTGGAAAAATGGAGATTAGGATATTAGGGAAAGTCAAAACCCTAATCTCCATTTTTCATTCTCCATTCTCTGTTTTTCCAATCTCCTAATCTCTATTCTCTATTCGTGTGTCTCTTTCAGTTAAGATCCTTCGGTGCTTTTCTCGGCAAAATTTTTACGCTTTTCAATTCCAGAAGACCTGATATGATAGCACCAGCAAAATATATCACCCATAAATATGTATAATAATGTCCCAAAAGTGCGGCTAAACCGGCAACAATCATTGACACAATAAATATCTCAAGACCTATTTCAAGATACTTCCATTTCAAAGGCATCTGATTGTAGATGCTGCCAGACGGATAATTATGCCGTCGGCGACGAACTATTGCAACTGCCAGAATAAAGAAACCGACGGGCGAAATAAGTTGAGATACAAGATGAATCAATATAAATTCAATTTTTTGGGAACTGCCAGCAAACCATACTGCATCATATAATTTTAAGCCATTGAATGAAGCAATGATTTTTGATGTATCTATGGCAGCAATATTAACAAGAATAAATATCAACGCCATTAAAAATCCGACGACATAAGAAGTAATTTTAACTGCTCGTGAAAGTTCACCCTCGTCGGAATCCCAGTAAAATATGCCGACAAGTATAGCGGGCGAAATAACCGCCATTAGAAAAAACTGACGCAGACAATTTACAATCATAGGCCACGGATATGGCCCGATTATATTTTGCAAAGGACGGGTTATAAAATATATTCCGAATAAAATAAAAGCATTAAAAACTTTTTTATAGCCAATTTCCCCGAATATGATTTGTCTAATTTTTCCGACTTTTCTAACTTCAAAAGCCATAGTAAAATAGATGGCTCCTGCTATAATAGGAACCACTATGTTGATTAAAAAAATTGAAAACATCTTGTTTCCTCACCTTGTCTGTAATTCTATAAAATTATCAGTGGCTTGTCAACCTTGTTACCGGGGCATCACAGGATTAGTAGGCAAGTGAGACACCGAGAGAAAAATTCAATCTGTCGCCGGAATCATTCGTTCTTTTGGCATAATCAACTGTAATTGGTAATAGATACCCCACCAAAAAAGTATAAAAACGAACACCACCACCAACACTGTTTTTTATTTCGTCAATTGTAATGTTTTGGAAATCTTGCGTCTTATTAAAACCAAAACCGTTATCGGTAAAGAAAAATGTGCTTACTGATTTCAGAAAAAAATCCGAAGTAGGCCAGATATTTTCAAGGGTTAAAATCGGGAATCTGTATTCAAGTGTCATCGCAATAAGACGGTTATATATGAAAAAATCATCGGAGTGTGAAAAACCACGAAGCGGCAAACGAAAATATCTTTTATTTGATCCCTCGCTCGCAACAAAAAGATTGCCCAAAACAACTGCACTTTCCGAAAAAACAGGAAAATACTTTTCGTACCTCATCACATATTCTTTATATTCTATATTGCCTTCATATTCCAAAAATGCTTTTCTGAAGAGCATACGAAAATTTGAACCAAACCGTGCATAAAGATATTTGCCAGTTATGGTATTTCTATCGTAGGCAACCGAATATCTGTTTGTTCTTTGGTTCACAACCAATTCGTTCAAGGTACTGTTTTCTTCCGTATATTTTTTTGTAGAGACCATTGTTGAAAGCAGATTAAATCTGTCCAAAGGATAACTTACGGCTACTGATTGAGTGTGCTCTTTTTCTTTATATATCTCTTCCGAGGTTGTTAGATATTCGGAATTCTCACCTTGTGAGGAAAAAATAAACTGAGGACGCCATATCAGATAGGAATACCCGATGGCATACTGTAAATCACCGCCACTGGAAGAATATACAAGTTGATTGTATATTTGATGATTTCCTAAAAGTTCCGACGCCTGCCAGTATGTCGCAAGAAAAAGTCCAAACTCCGAATGATACATAACAAACGGCACCAAAATATCAATAGAGGGCTTAAAACGATACGGGAATATAGATGATGACAGGTATTTGTCCGTCACCGACGGAATCTTCGACGGATTCGTCGATGATTCAACAAAAAACTCTTCCTGCTTATTTTCCGCTAACTTGTTGTCAAACGAGGAAATATCAGCAAGATAAATATCCTTTCTGAAATTTCTGTAATTCTCAAATACTATGCTTTTACCGTCAGGCGTCGGGAACGGGTTAAAAGCACCGGTCAACAAATTTGTACATTTTTTAATTTCTTTGCTGTCTATTTCAACCGAATAAATGTTAACTGGAGAACCGGGATTTTCATCCGCTGTAAAAAATATTTGCTTACCATCGGTAGAAAAAACCGGTTCCGTCTCATTGCCCGAAAAATTCGTAAGACGAATCCTTGTTTGTGTCCTAATTTCAAACAAAAAAATATCACTCCGGTATGTTGTCGCATCCTCCTGCGAAAACGCAATAAAATTACCATCAGGACTGTAAACAGGTGAGGTCTGATTTTCGGAATCATCAGTTATTTTTTTCACCAAATTATTCTCAAAAATAAACTCATAAATATCGTTATATGCTTTTTCCATCCCGACAAAAATTATTTTTTTACCGTCAGGGGAAAACGATGGTGATTTCACAGTGAATATATTAAGGGGCAATTTGGAAAGTTTTTCGTTTTTAATATCGTAAATATAAATGTAATCCTTCTGCATTTTCTCACCGGAAAATGCTATTAAATTACCATCCGGCGAGAATGAAATTTTTTCACTATGAATTACATCTATTCTGGCGGTATTACCATCAACTAATATTTTTTTCTTTTCGGAGCGAAGCGAAGATCCCTCAAAGCGGGATAATTCCATTATCGCAAGTTTGTTGACACCGTCGTCATCGGTAATAAACGCAACCAATTTACCATCGGGTGAAACGGCGGGGTTGGTATTGAAGTCAGGTATGTTATCGTTATTGTCAAAAGTCAATCTTATTCCATAATCCTTTGCTTCCTTAAAACCCGTTATTTTATCCTCGTATTTTTCGTAAAGCCACTCCTCCCACTTTTTCATAAATAACCCGTGAGTTATATTTAATGTATCGGTAAAAGCAGTAGCTGTATCAAGTTTATCACGCAATATTTTAAGTATTTTCGAGGGTTTGTCGGGGCCGTATTCGTCCACCAAAAAATGATATGCCATCTCAGAAAGTTTATATGCAGGTATTATCTGGTGGGGTTTCAGATGATTAAAAGTGTTTAAGTTTTTCAGTGATATAACATTTTTATTTGAAACAATATCCCTGATAACCATTTCCCTCGTTGTAGCATCTATATCAGCGGTATTGTATTCAGCCATTCCTTCCATCACCCATAAAGGAATAAAAATTCCCCGTGTCAAACGCAGTGCTTTAAGAATCTGAGATTCTTCATAAAGAACGGTAAACTGCACAACATGGGTAAACTCATGCGAAATTACATTTCTCAGCCATTCTACGGAACCGTCGTTATAGATGATAAATCTGTTTTTGAATGCTTCTGTTACTCCACCGGTACCCTCGCCAACATCAGCTATATTTGTTTGTTCAAACTCATTATGATTTCTGTAAATAAAAAACGGGGGGTTTTTTGAAGGACGGTATTCGTAAAAACGGGTAGTATTGTTGAATGTCTCTTCCAATATATCCGAGACGACCGGCAAAAGTTCCCTGCATTCGGGGTAATGATATATTTTGAAATGCTCCGTCTCAATATATTCCCATTTTTTTATATTGGTAATAACCTTGTTTTCGGAATAAAGAGATGTATCTAAGTGGATAAGTGGATAAGCGACGCATAGTGTCATTGCGAGTGAACGTAGTGAACGAAGCAATCCCACAAAGAGATTGCTTCGTCCCGCCCAGTCGGGACTCGCAATGACAACCTCAACCACATAACCACTTAACCACTTTTTTTTACTATTCATTTCAGTTTTGAAATATATTTCTTTGCTTCAAGGTTGTTTGGCTCGATTTCCAGTACTTTCTGAAAATAATCTTTTGCTTCTGATTTTTTATTTATGCTAAGATATGTTTCACTCAATCCAAAAAGTGCTGCTGCAGAATCAGGTTTTTTTTCAATCGCTTTTTTATAATATATTTCTGCTGATGTAAAATCTTTTTTTATGCGATATGTCTCTGCAATTTTTATCAAAATTTCTGCGGGAAGCGGTAATTTTATCTCCTCCGCTAACTTAAATTTTTCCAATGCTTCATCATACATATCCCTGGCTTTGTAAGACAGTGCAAGATTTATCAATGCTGTCTGATTTTTAGGCTCAATCAACAACGCTGTCTCATACTGTTCTGAAGCGGATTGACACCTGTTCAGACGAAAAAAAAGATTGCCATATCGCAGACGAATGTAAAAATCCTGCGGACGGTTTCTTAAAAATTTTTCGTAATAACTAAATGCCTTTTCAGAAAGATTAAGTTCGTCATACATAATAGCGAGATAAAAAAAATTTCTTATATCAACGGCGCCTAATTTACGAGCGATATTAAATTGGTTTATCGCTTCCGGATAACAATCTCTGCCTTTTTGATAAAGGGCAATTCCTCCATCAATATAGGCAAATATGTCCTCGTGATTTTCTTCTATTTTTGTGCGTGTTTCAACGATTATTTTGTTAAGTTTTTCAACCGGTAGGTACTGAGCAGAACTTTTAATAAATTCGTCTTTCTGACGAAGAATAAAAAAAACCGAAGAACCTATAACTAAAAAAAATAGAAAAAATAGAAAAATTTTTTTCATCTAAACAACAATCCAAACAGATAACTGACTAATTCCGCAAAGCGGGACTGATTTTATCTTGTCTGTATCGGTTTTTTTATCTGTCCGTATCGTCGCTCTCAATCAAATCAGCAAATTTAATTTTTGTCTCTTGCGAATTAAGAAAACCCTTCAAGTCCTTTTCTTCCTGCTCTTTTTCATATTGTTTGATGGACAACTCTATCCGTTTTTTTGATTTGTCCACCTTGACAATAATACCTTTAATATCCTCGCCAACGGTAAGCACATCCGACGGCTTGTCAATTCGGGTTTTAGAAATTTCAGATACATGGATAAACCCGTGGATATTTTGTTCAAGTTGCGCTATGCATCCGAAATCCATTAATTTTATTATATGTCCTTCGGCAATTTTGCCTACTTCGTATTTGTCAAGCGGATTTTTTAAATTCGCCTTGTAACTTAACGAAACCTTCTGTTTCTCAACGCTGGAATCAAGAACAACCGCCTCAATTTCCTGCCCTTCCTCGAAAACATCTTTTGGATGGGCTATTCTTTCCGTCCACGAAATATCAGAGACATGAATTAGACCCTCCACACCATCTTCCAACATTACAAAAGCACCAAACGGAGTAAGCGATGTTATTTTACCTTTCACTTTCATTCCTTGTTTATAATTTTTTTCAACATCGTCCCAAGGATTCCTTCTGAGTTGTTTTAAACCGAGCGCAATTTTGTTTTCTTTTGGTTCGAATTTTAATACCACAACTTCCAGTTCCTCGCCGATTTTATAGACATCGGAAAGATTTTCAATCCGTTTATACGAAACATCATTAATATGAAGAAGTCCATCAATACCACCGATATCCACAAAAATCCCGAAATCGGTGATGGTTATAATTTTACCTTTAATAATGTCGCCTTCTTTAAGCGAAGCAAACACCTTTTGTTTTTGAAGTTCGCTTTTTTCTTTTTCTACGATTTTATTTGATACGACTACATTTTTACTTTTTCTGTCAAACTCGGTAATTTTTACATCAATAGTCATCCCAACTGACTCGGAAGAATATTTTCTTGACAGTTGTGAAGACGGCATAAATGCCGGGATACCTTCTATATCCACCTCATAACCACCTTTTATTTTTTTGGTTATCTTACCCGGAATTATTTTTTTTGACTTAAAATTCTCGTCGGCATTCTTCAACATCATAATATCTCTTGCCTTTGTGTAAGAAATAACGGGCGACCCATCCCGTAAATCCATGCGAACTATGAATATATCTATCTCTGAGCCTATTTTCGGCAATGTTTGAAAATCACCGGCACTCACAAAGCCGTCCCTTTTTAACCCCAAATCCACAACAACCTGACCGTCCATAATCGCAATAACCTTTGACTTAACAATCTGTCCAGGTTTTAATTCCTGCTCCTGAATATCAGGCATCTTATCCATCATCATTTCATCCATACTACTTTCCTATCCTCCTTATTTTTCCGACCGCTTCTTTTATAATCCAGTCGGGTGTTGAAGCACCAGCAACGATTCCAACACATTTCGCATTCCCGAACCATTTACTTTTTATTTCTTCCGCTTTTTCAATGTGATATGTTTTTTTTTGTATTTTTTTTGAAATTGCAGCAAGCCGTTTTGTGTTTGCAGAATTTTTTCCTCCCAAAACAAGCATTACATCACATTTCCTTGCTAATTTCATCGCTTCCTTTTGCCTGTTTATGGCGTCGGGACAAATAGTATTGAAAATTTTGAATTCGTTTGAATAGCCCAAAAGACCCGACGCAATTTTGATAAAATTTTCCGGCGACTGTGTTGTTTGTGTAATGATGCCGATTTTTGGAGCAAACTTCAGTTTTTTAATATCTTTGTTTGTTTTCAATATAACAGTATTCTTTGGCAGATACGAAAAAATATATTTTATTTCCGGATGATTTGGATTTCCTATTATAACAATTTTATATCCCTCTCTTACAAGTTTTTCAGCATGATTTTTGGACCTTGTAACAAACGGACAGGTGGCATCCAAAACCGTTATTCCCATTCTTTTTGCTTCGTCTAAAGTTTTTTTTGGAACACCGTGGGCGCGAATTATTATACTTCCGTTTTTTATGTCCGACAATTTCTGAATAACTTGTATCCCTTTGCCTTTTAGGTCTTCAACCACCTGCGGGTTATGAATTATCGGACCTACCGTATAAACATCATCAGATTTTTCGGAAATATTTAACGCTATGTCTATCGCACGGCGGACGCCAAAGCAAAATCCGGAATTTTTGGCAATAATTATTTTCACCCAGCCCTTCCTCCTCTAATTCTTATTCCAACACCTGCCTGCTCTATGCAGGAAGGGCTGGGTTCATTTTTACAAACATATACGCGAATATTCGCGTTGCCTCTTATTCGCGTTTATTCGCGGTCTTTATCTTTTAACCTTTCAATTTCCGACATAATTTTATTCGTAATTGAGTCATAATCTTCTGCGGGGTCAAATTTCATTGGAGCACCAAATTTCACTTTCAATTTTTTGAAACTTGAAAGTTTGTCGGAGTTTATTATGGCAACTGGAACAACCGACAAATTGGTTGCAACCGACAACATTGCAGCACCTTTTTTAAGTTTTCTGATTTTTCCCGGTTTATATCGTGTGCCTTCTGGAAAAACTAAAAGGATATTTCCCGACTGCAAAATCTTTAATGCATTTTTTAATGCTCCGATATCTACGATTTCCCTGTCAACCGGGAATGCATTCATTTTTTTTATGAGCCAGCCAAAAACAGGAATTTCAAAAAGTTCTTTTTTTGCTATGTAATATATTTTTTTCTTTATGCAACTTCCCACAAGAGGCGGATCGGCATAACTTTGATGATTAGCCGCTAAAATATACGAACCGTTTTTGGGCAAATTTTCCAGTCCGGTTATTTCCCGACGATAAATTGTGCTAAAAACTATTTTTGAAATTAACCAACCAAACCAATATATCATTTGTTAAATTAGCCGACTAAAATCGGGCGTAATTTATACCCCACTTTAATGGGTTCCCACGATTTTATCAATATCTTTTGTGCCACTTGTTCCGGCATTAATTTTGTTGAGTCAATAACAACAGCATCTCTTGCCTTTTTAAGAGGGCTGATTTTCCGATGTTTATCGCGATAATCCCTTCTTCTTATGGCATCCGTGATTTTCTGAAATGACACCCTCTTTCCTTTTGCTTTAAGTTCCCTCCATCTCCTTAATGCTCGTTCTTTCGGTTTGGCATCAAGATAAAACTTTTTTTCTGCATCGGGAAAAACAGCAGTGCCAATGTCCCTTCCTTCCATAACGACTCCACCATTTTTGCCGAAAAGCCGCTGTTTTTCTCTTAAAATTTTTCTAACACCTTGAATTGCTGCTATAGTATTCGTATTTTTTGTAACATTTTCAGAGCGAATTTTTTCAGAAACATTTTTACCATCCACAAAAACTTTCAACTTATCATCGGTCTGAATAAGTTTAATATCAGTTTTCTTTGACATTTCAACGATTTTTCTTTTATCTCGTAGGTCAATTTTATTAACCATCACCTTCCATGTAATAGCACGGTACATAGCACCCGTATCAATATAAAGGTAGCCGAGTTCTCTTGCAACAATTTTTGCTATCGTTGATTTCCCCGCACCCGCAGGACCATCAATCGCAATAACCAGTTTTTTTTTCATTTCTTATCAAGAAAACTGAATAGCCACGAATTACACGAAAAACTAATTTCTTTTCTTTTTAATTCGTGAAATTCGTGGCAGATGTTTTATACTTTCCTATACTTCAAGAAATTTCTGTGCCTCTTTTCTTATCTCCGTTTCCAATTCTTTTTTAGTCGGCAAATATAATTTATATTTCGAAACAAAAATTTTATTACTTATTCCGCCGAGAGCATATTCAACAAAAACTTTGCTTTTGTTTTTTTCCGTACAAAGAATTATTCCTATAGGCGGATTTTCACCGTCAACCATTTCATTCTTTTTGATATAATTCAGATAAAAATTCATCTGTCCGACATCTTTATGGTCAAGCCCACCGACTTTCAAATCGACGAGTACAAGACATTTTAATATTCTATGATAAAATACGAGATCAATATAATAATGTTCGTTATCAATGGTTATTCTTTTCTGGCGAGCAACAAAAGTAAAACCCTTGCCAAGTTCAAGCACGAAATCATGCAGATGGTCTATCAGTTTTTGTTCAAGTTGTTTTTCAACATAATAACTTTTTTCCGGAATTCCTAAAAATTCCAAGATATACGGACTTTTTATTGCATCCTCTGGTTTTTCAATAACTTGTCCTTTTTGTGAAAGTTTGAGAACACCCTTTTTATCTTTACTTAAAGCAATTCGTTCAAAAAGAAGAGAATTTATCTGCCTGTCAAGTTCACGGGTTGACCAATTATTTTTTACAATTTCTATTTCATAAAAACTTCTTGCCAATTCATCATCTATTCGCATTAGTATTCTGAAATGCGTCCATGTCAATTGGCTACGCACTGCGTAGAGTTTTGATGTTTTAGATTCTCTACGCAGTGCGTAGAGTTTTGGATATGTAAGATAAAATTGTCTCATATTCCAGACATTTGCTATATCAAATCCCCTACCTAATTTTTTAGTCAAATCTTTTGACAACTTTTGGATAAGATAATCTCCATATTTTGCTCTTTCTTGACCTTTCTGTTCTTCTTCAACAATAAGTCGACCGACCTGCCAATATGTCTCAACCATTACAGTATTTATCTGCCTTACTGTTTTCTTTCGTGCCTCTTCAAGCAAGGAAGTAATATTTCCGAATAATTTTAAATAATTTGACTTAACAATGTTTTTCATTTTATAATGTTATTCAGTGTTTTCCAAAATTCCGGGAACGAAATGTTCACACAGTCCTTGTCTGAAATTTCTGTTTCGCCTTCGGCAACAAGCGAGGCGATTGCTAATGACATCGCAATTCTGTGGTCTTTGTATGAGTTCACTTTTGCACCTTTTAATTTTGTTGGACCTTTTATTACAAGACCATCCTCAAGTTCTTCTATATCAGCACCCATCTTTTTAAGTTCTGATGCAATGGCTTTCAGTCGATCGGTTTCTTTCACGCGAAGTTCTTTTGCACCAGTTATTTTTGTCGTACCTTCCGCCTGCATTGCCGCAACTGCAATTATCGGTATTTCGTCAATCAAAAGCGGTATTTCACTTTGTTCAATTACAGTTGACTTTAAGTTAGATGACTTTACAATTATGTCAGCAATCGGCTCACCTGCACCCGTTACACCATGGGCTCTTTTATTTTCAATCAAAATTTTTGCACCCATTTTTTTTAATACATCAATAACACCTGTTCTCGTCGGATTTACACCGACATTTTTAATTTTTAATTCTGAATTTTTGACTATCGTTGCGGCAACCATAAAAAACGCTGCCGATGAAATGTCGCCGGGGACAAAAATATCTGACGAGTGAAGTTTTGCTATGCCCTTTACAGAAACAGCATTTTTTTTCACGGAAATTTTTGCACCAAAACTTTTCAGCATCCTTTCCGAGTGGTCTCGCGATTTTTCCGGTTCAGTAAAACTTGTAATTCCGTCCGCATAAAGCCCGGCAAACAAAATACAAGATTTCACCTGTGCTGAGGATATTTTTGATTCATAATTTATTGGCTTTAAGTTGCCACCTTCAATCTCTATTGGCAAATAACCATTGTTTGATTTAATTTTTGCGCCCATTTTTTCAAGTGGTTCAATTATTCTTTTCATCGGTCTTTTAGAAAGCGATTCGTCCCCGATAAGTTTAGTTATAAAATCTTGTCCCGCAAGAATCCCTGATAATAACCGAACAGTTGTTCCAGAATTTCCTGCATCCAAAATCTCAGTCGGCTTTTTTAATTTCAACCCCTTTCCTTTTACAATAATTTCATCGTCTTTTTCTACAATATCAACACCTAATTTTTTAAGACAGTTCATTGTAGAAATGCAGTCATCCGCTTTCAAGAAATTTTTTATACGGGAAGAACCCTCGGCAATCGCAGAAATCATCAATGCTCTGTGAGAAATTGATTTATCGGGTGCGACTTCTATTTCGCCTTTTATTTTTTTTATCATACTTTATCAGCCGAACAAGTGTTCGGTACCGAACACTTGTTCGGGTTCTATTTCTTGTTAGTTATACCCCTTGCAACCATTCTTGAACTATTCTGAGATTTTCTTCTAATAAGCAAACCCTTGTTGTATAAATTTTTTAAATGTTGATGCGCTGTTGAGACAGAAACTTTGAAATATTTTGCTACCTCTCGTACCGACGGAGAGATTTTTCGCTGATTGCGAGATATTTCTATGAATTTAATAAGCGTTTTTTCTGCCAGTGTTCTATCATCGCATAAATCATCCCTCTTTGTCTTTGCTTTTCCGAAAATTTTTACAAGTTCTTTTTGTGATTTCGCATTTTCTATTTTTGATAATTCTTTTTTAAATTTTTTAATTGCTTGCCGAACATTCGTTCTGTTATTGAAAATTATATCTGCCCACATTTCGGGGGCAGAAGAAGCAATCCGTGTTGTATCTTTGAAACCGTTTCCGGCAAACTCAAGATTATCTACCGAATTTACCAAAGCAAACGCGACGATATGCGGCAGATGGCTTGTGAAAGAAATTATTTCATCATGTTTTGCAGGTTTCATAATCTTAACTTTTGCCCCCATGTTCTGCCATATTTTTTTTAGCATATTAAGTGATTTTTTGGTGTTTTTTTTTGTCGGTGTCAAAACAACAACGGTATGTTGAAAAAGTTCCGCGAATGAATGTTTTACTGATGTTTTTTCGGAGCCGGCAATGGGATGGCCGCCTATAAAGGCAGGGGATAGGGGATAGGGGATAGGGAATAGGAACTTTTCAACTTCTGAAACAATTGGTGCTTTTACACTGCCGATATCTGTAATGATTGCACCTTTTTTACAAAAGGGAATTATATTTTTTACTGTTTTGGCAATGAGACCAACGGGAAGACAGACAAAGACAATATCCGCATCCTTAACACCTTCTTTTATATCGGTAGTAATTTCATCAACAGCACCAAGTTTTTTGGCAACTTTCAGCCGATTGAGATTTCTTCCTATACCAATAATCTTTTTAACTCCGACCTCCGAACTCTTCGTCACAGGCGAACCTACTTGGTGAACGCTGAACTCTTTCAACGCCAGTCCTATTGACCCGCCGATAAGTCCTACACCAATTATTGAAACTATCATATTTCTCTGCCAACCGCCTTTGCAACCGCCTTTAGTTCATTCATCATTTTATCAAATTGTGCCGGCAAAAGTGACTGAGGTCCATCACAAAATGCTTTTTCCGGGTACGGATGAACTTCAATTATAAGACCATCGGCACCAGCCGCAACAGACGCTTTGCACATTGTAGGAATATATTCGCGAACACCTACACCGTGCGAGGGATCTACAAAAACAGGCAGATGTGAAAGTTTTTTAATAACAGGCACAGCATTCAAATCAAGCGTAAATCTCGTTGCCGTCTCAAAAGTTCTTATTCCTCTCTCGCAAAGAATAACATTATAATTGCCTTCTGACATAATGTATTCCGCTGACATTAAAAATTCCTCAATCGTTGCCGAAAGACCACGTTTGAGTAAAACAGGTTTTTTTATTTTTCCCACCTCTTTCAATAAATCAAAATTCTGCATATTTCTTGCACCTATCTGCACAATGTCAGAATATTGTGCAACAAGCGAAACCTGATTTACATTCATCACCTCGGTAACAACTGGAAGTCCCGTTATGTTCTTAACCTCTGCAAGATACTTTAAGCCCTTTTCTCCCAACCCCTGAAACGCGTAAGGAGATGTTCTTGGCTTGAATGCACCACCTCTTATCATTTTTGCACCTGAAATTTTTATTTTTTCTGCAATTTCAAGAAGCAGTTCCTTTGTTTCAACTGAACAGGGACCAGCCGCAATAATCACATCAATTCCGCCTATCTTCAAACCATCTATTTCTATAATAGTATTTTCTTTTTTGAATTCACGGCTTACTAATTTGTACGGTTTTGAAATTGGCGTGACAAAAGCAATAACATCCATCGCTTCGAAAATGTCCCTTTTCAAAATAGCGTTTTGACCGATGACACCTATAACAACAACCTCTTTTCCTTTTGATAAATGCGGAGTAAAACCCAGTTCCTCAATTCTTTTGCAAACCGCATCTACATCTTTTTTTGTCGCTTCTGGCTTTAATGTCAAAATCATATTATTCTTTTAACCTCCTCAATAAATTTCCTATTTTCCGTCGGAGTTCCTATAGTAACTCTTACGAAATTTTTTAGTCCATATTCAGCCATTGCCCTTACTATAACACCTTTTTTTAAGAATTTTTCAAAAACAATCTGTCCGGGACTGTCCATATTGATAAGTATGAAATTCGCAACGGATGGAATATATTCAAGCCCAATTTTTTTAAGTTCCTTGTATAAATAATTTTTTTGCTGAACAATCATTTTCTTGGATTTTTGAATATGTTGTTTGTCGTCCAATGCAGCAACTGCTCCTGCTTGTGCAACCGATGAAACATTAAACGGCGGACGAATTCTCTCAAGATATGAAATAATTTCCGATGATGCAATTCCGTAACCAATTCTTAAGCCCGCAAGTCCATATATTTTTGAAAATGTTCTTGAAAAAATTACATTGAGTCCTTTTTTTAAATAACCTAAACCAAGCGAATAATCTTTTTCCTCCACATATTCGGCATATGCCTCATCAATGAAAGTGAGTGGTAAGTGGTAAGTGGTAAGTAGTTTGGAAAAAAAATTATCAAATTCTTTTTTTGTGTTATATGTGCCTGTTGGATTATTCGGATTAGCAATAAAAACAATTTTTGTTTTTGCCGTTACAGCATTTGCCATCGCGTTCAAATCATGTTTGTAATTTTTCATCGGAACTTCCATAACTTTGCAACCCATTAAATCGCCTGCCATTTTGTATCTGATAAAAGCGTGTTCAGAAACAACTATTTCATCTTCGGGATTTAGAAATGTTTTTCCGACAAGTTCTATTATTTCGTCAGTGCCGTTTCCAAAAATAATTTGATTTTCGCCGATACCGTAAATTTTTGCAATTTTTTTTCTCAACTCAAAACAATATCCGTCAGGATAGATATTAATTTTATTTAACACCTTTTTTATAGAGGATACTGCCTTTGAAGAAGGTCCCAGCGGATTTTCGTTTGATGCAAGTTTAACAACCTCTTTGAGATTGAACTCTCGCTTAACATCATCAATCGGTTTTCCTGGAATATATGGCTGAAAATTCAAAATATTTTTTCTTACAAAATTTTTATTCATCTTTGTTCCTACCCGAACAAATGTTCGACACCGAACACTTGTTCGGTATTATTTCCTCCGGTTCAGGAATTTTATAGAACCGCCTTGTAATTTCAGCAAATCCTCTAATGTTTTAATGTCTTTTCGTTTTTTTAAATCTTTAATAAAATAATCAAAAATTTTTCGGGTAATTAATACATCGCCCATTGCTCTATGTTCACTCTGCTCTTGAGTGCAATGGCTGGGTGAGATATTGAGATGTCTTGCTATATTTCCTAACGCATTACTCGGAAAACCAAAATATCTTCTTGCTAAAAACAAAGTATCAACAACAGGATTTTTTAAACATTGCAAACGAAGATTTTTCATTTGTGTTGAAATAAAACTTAAATCAAAAGGAGCATTGTGACAGACAATACAGGAATCTTTAAGTAAAGGTAGAATCTTATCTATGATTGCGTCAAAAGTCGGGGAATTCTCGACCATATCATCTGTTATTCCATTTACTTCTGATGCACCTGACGAAATCGGTTTTTTCGGATTTATTAGCGAACTAAAAGAACCAACTTCTTTTCCATTTTGGGTTCTTAAAACTGCTATCTCGCAAATTCTATCTCCAAGATGAGAATTAAGTCCCGTTGTTTCTACATCAACTATTGTAAATAAAACATCTTTAAGTAAAGTTTTTGGATTCATTTGGACTACACCATTGAAACTGGACACATAAATTGTCAAAATGACTGACAGGAACTCTAAAAAAGAGGACTTGTCAGATGAACATACGACAAACATTGGTCCTTCAGATTTTATTGTAGAACCAAAATTTCATCTGAAAGCACGAATTGAATTCGTGCCTACACAAATGGTCGCGATACATTTTGGGCTTGATAAATCAAGCCACTACAAAGCGGCCATAAATGGTCGCACTACAATTAGAAGCGAACTTAAAAGTTCGCACTACATTTTGGGCGGACCAAGGGTCTGCAACTACAACTGGCGGATAAATCCGCCCCTACGAAATAATAATTACTCACCTGTTGGATAAGAGCCGAGGACTTTTAATAATGAACAACTTTTTTCAAGTTCGGCTAATGCTTTTTTCACATTTTTACTATCTATATGACCAATAAAATCTACGAAAAATATGTACTCCCATGCCTTTTTTCTTGTAGGACGGGATTCTATTTTCGTAAGGTTAAGCCCGTATTTTTTAAACGGGACAAGAGTATCATGCAACACGCCGACGCGGTCCTTCACCGAAAACATAATTGATGTTTTATCACTGCTGGATGCAGCGGGACTTTTTTTACCGATTACGAGAAATCTTGTAAAATTATTTTTGTAATCTTCTATATTTTCAGCAAGTATATTAAGTCCGTAAATTTCGCTTGCAACAACGGAAGATATCGCAGCAGAACCTTTTTCTTTTTTGGCAATGCGAGCCGCCTCAGATGTTGAAGCAACTTCTATGATTTTTGCATCCTTCAGATTTTTTTCGATCCAATTTCTCGTCTGTGCTATTGCCTGTGGATGAGAATAAACCTTTTTTATTTTTTGAATTAAGGTTTCACCAGATAGCAAACAATGCAAAATTTCCAAAAATATTTCCGATGTAATCTTTAAATCGGAATCAACAAACATATCTAATGTGTGATTTACAACGCCCTCAGTTGAATTTTCTATCGGTACTACACCGTAATCGGCGAGACCTCTTTCAACCTCGGCAAAAACATCTTTTATTGATTCACCGGGAATATATTCAACATTTCTGCCAAAAATTTTTATAGCAGCAAGATGAGTAAATGTTGCGGCAGGACCAAAGTAAGAAATCTTTAGTTTTTTCTGTATGGAACGAGAAATATTCAGAATCTCTCTGAAAATATCTGATAAGTCCTCATCCGTAATTGGTCCTTTGTTTAACTTTTTTAAATTGGCAACTATCTCCTTCTCACGAACCGGAACAAAAATATCCTCTTTTTTTTTTGACTTAATTTTCCCGATTTCAATTGCAAGTTTTACTCTTTCGTTGAGAAGTTTAAGGATTCCTTCATCTACTTCATCTATTTTGCTCCTGATTTTCTTAATCATCATTCCTCCAATAAAAACGATTTATACTGATACTACGGGAAGCATTAAATACTTTACATTGTGTGTCATTCCTGCAAACATACTGTGTCGCAATTGTAGTTGCCCGCCTGTGGCGGGCTAATAAATGGTAAAATCGCCAAGCAATCTTGGCCAAAAGTAGGCTCTGTAAGAGCAACTACATTTTTGAATTATGACACAGTCTGAAAAGCAGGAATCCAGTATTAAGAACAATGGATGCCCGTTTTCACGGGCATGACAGTCTTGGGTAAATGTCAAGTATATATTGTTATAGTTAGTAACTGAAAAATCCTGAAAAGCTGCTCTTATCTGCATCCAAAAAATAAATTCCTATACTATGCATTTATTTTAATTTACTGCTTTTCTGACGCTTGAAAGCGGGTCTCAAATCATCAATAATAATATTTTTTTCTTCCTGATTTTTTTCTTCACTTTTATAGATGAATTTTTTCTGGCGGTCTGATTTCCGTCCACCGGAACCAGAAAAACCCGTTGCAATAACAGTTATTCTTATCGTATCCACCAAATCATCGTCAAATGCCAAACCAAAAATATGTTTTGCTTCCTGAGACATAGAATCCGAAATCAAAGACATTGCTTTTTCAAACTCTTCCATCTTAAGATCATTGCTGTTACCGGTAATATTAACCAAAATACCCTTAGCTCCTTCTATGCTAACATTATCCAAAAGAGGACTTGTAACAGCCATTTTTGTCGCTTTTGATGCACGGTCATCCCCGGATGCTTCTCCGAAACCAAGCATGGCTTCTCCAGCATTTTGCATAATTGCCTTAACATCCTGAAAGTCCACATTTATCAAACCCTTTGATGTTATTATATCTGATATTGACTGAACCGCTCTTTTTAATACCTCGTTGGATTTTTCAAATGTTTGCGTTACCAACGTTTCACTATCAATAATAGAAACTAATTTATGATTCGGAATTTCTATCAGTACATCTGTGTGCGGCTTTAATGCTTTAATGCCCTCTTCCGCAATACTCATTTTTAATTTGCCTTCCCACATAAAAGGTTTTGTTACAACTCCCACAGTGAGTATCCCCAATTGTTTGGCAATTTTTGCAACAACAGGGGAGGCCCCGGTACCAGTACCTTTTCCCATTCCCGCCGTGATGAAAACCATGTCAGTCCCTCGTAGGATTTCTTCTATCGTGACAACACTTTCTTCGGCAGCGCACTGACCAATAGATGGATCTGCACCAGAACCGTGCCCTTTTGTTAATTTCGGACCAAGTTGAATTTTATGTTCTGCCAAAGACGAACTTAAAGCATCGGCATCAGTATTGGCAGCAATAAATTGGACACCCTTTATTTTTGAGGTGACCATCAGGTTAACAGCATTGCCACCTGCACCGCCGACACCTACTACTTTTATGCTTGCAGGATTAGTATGTAAATCATCTATAATTTTTATTTTCATAATAACACCGATTAAAAAAATTATGAAAGATTTCAATCTTTTAATCTTTCAATCTTTCAATCTTTCAATTGCCTCTATGATTACATCGCATCTTCAAATAATTTTTTAAGTTTTGTAAATAGTCCAGGACTTTTAGAAATATATCTTGAGGATTTTTCCAATTCTGAAAAATTTACCTTTACAAGACCTATGGCGCAGGCAAAAGACGGGTCAGCCATACCATCAACTGAACCCTTAATGTACTGGGGAATACCTATAATTGTCGGCAATCGCAGAATTTCTTCGCAGGCCTCTTTCATACCGAGAAGTTGACACGCACCGCCTGTAATAATAATTCCAGATGATACTAAATCTTTGTAAGACGATCTTGTAATTTCGTCATCAACAAATGAAAGAATTTCTTCTACACGAGGTTTTATTATATCGCATAAAGTTTTACGCGTTACAGTTTTTTGCGTTCTGCCATCGACGGACAAATATGTTATTTCCTCTTTGGCATCTATAAGCGAAGTGATTGCCGAGCCGTATTTTTCCTTTATGTCTTTTGCGACAGCGACGGAAGTTCTTAAACCATGAGATATATCACTTGTAATATCGTCGCCGCCGAAAGCAATTTCACACATATATCTGCTTGATTTATCAAAATAAATTGCTATGTCCGTCGTCTGAGCACCCATATCAATAAGCACACAACCAATTTTTTTTTCTTCCGGCGAAACAGTAACTTCACCTGATGCCAGTATACTTGACACCAATTCTTTGCAATCAAAACCGGCATTATTAACACATTTCAGTAAATTATTTATGTACGACTTCACTCCCGTTACTATGCGAACATCCACAGAAAGATGATACCCCTGCAAACCTATAGGATCTTCAATGCCCTTTTGTCCGTCAACCGCAAACTCCTGTGGAATGGTATGAATTATTTCTCTGTCGGTAGAAAGCATAATTGCTTTTGCGGAAGTCATAACCTGCGTAATATCATCATGAATTATTTCCTTGTCCGTTCTGACTACATTTATCGCTGTGGAATGATTTATGGAATTTATATGCTGTCCTTTAATGCTGACAACAACCTCTTCAATGGTTTCGTCTGCCATTTTTTCCGCCGCATCAACTGCCTCCTCAATTGCCCGAACAGTTTCTTTTATGTTTGCGACAGAACCTTTGTTCAGCCCGTGGCAGTAAGCGTTACCAACTCCAATAATTTCTGGTATATCCGACTCACCTTTTTTTGCTATCACACAAGCCACTTTTGACGACCCGATATCAAGTCCTGCAATTATTTTTTCTTTTGACATTTGCCACTGCCTCCTACTTTGCCCTTACAACAATTTCTTTGTATTCACCCGAAAAATCCCGCATATTTATGTATTGTGCTTTTTTGCCTTTTGTTTCCAAGTCAGCAAGAACTTTTTCAAGATAGGAAATTTTCTGCTCTATATTTTGTACCGCACCTATACATATTTTACAGTCATTTTCAATGAAAAAAATAATATCGTCTGGTGAAACTGCAGTAATTCCTTTTATCTCCTTATAAACAGGCAAACCTGAAACATCCTTAAGAAATTTCAAACAAGCGGTCTTGTTTTCCAGAGTTAAATTATCCGAAATTTTCGCAAGCACCCTATAATTCTCAGGCAGAACAAATAATTTCAGATTTTCATCAATTCCTACTCTTTTATTTTGAACTGTTATTTCTGCAAGAGGTATCCGCTCACCAATTTCGGCGATTATCTTATTCGGAAGGTGTCGGTTTATTTTTATATTTTTTATAGCAAGGAATTTTTCTTCTAATTGTACTCCCGTATTTTCTAATTTGAGCAAAAAAATATTCTTTCCGTCAAAATCCAGATAACTTAAAACTGCCGATTTATCGGTAATATCGTTTCCTTTTATCTCTACTGATTTTACATTAAAAATCGGCGATGTCAACAAAAATTTTGATATTTTATTAACGGCGAAACTTAAAACGGTAAATAAAACAATTACCACCGTGGTTTTAATCAACACGGTTTTTCTCTTTTTACTTCGCTCAATTTTTGTTTTGAGCCGCACCCTAACTCTGTGTTTTCTCATAAATGCCACGAAACAGACCCCTGCAGTTCCGATATATCGGAACTAATCGCAGGGGCAGGCACGAAACTAAACACGGAACTGACACAGAACTAATGACATAGATTAACTTTGTCCCCGCTAAAGTGAACCAGCAATGAAAAATAGATTCCTGCTTTCGCAGGAATAACATTATTCGTGTCAATTCGTGTTTATTCGTGGTTTCTTTTTCTTTTACTTAAGGAAAATTCTATAATTTTTTTCAACATTTTCCCGAAGGATATTCCGTCATATTTTGCCGATTCGGGAAAAAGCGATGTTGCTGTCATACCCGGGATAGTGTTAACTTCCAGCACATAAATTTTATTTTTTCTGTTCACAATCATATCAACACGAGACATTGCATTGCATATGAGCGATTTATGTGCCAAAAGTCCAAGTTGTTTTGCTTTTTCAATAATTTTTTGAGAAAGCCGAGGTGGAATTAGATGCCGAGAACCACCGTCGGCATACTTTGAGTAAAAATCATAAAATTCATTCTTTGGAATAATTTCTATCGGTGACAGCGGTTTATCGCCCAGTATCGGAACCGTTATTTCTTTGCCATCAATATATTCTTCAATAATTACTTCATCGTCATATTTCAAAGCATTTTTTATTGCTTTTTTCAGTTGCGATTTTTTTCTTACAATTGTGATTCCTATTGCCGAACCCTGTTTTGAGGGCTTGATAACGACAGGAAAGATGGAAGATGGAAGATGGAAGATGGAAGATGTAACTACTTGCCATTTGGGAGTTAAGATGTTTGCGGACTCAAAGATTTTTTTTGAGTAAATTTTGTTCATAGCCAGAGCAGATGCCAAAACCCCAGAACCGCTGTATTTAATTCCCAAAATTTCCAAAAGCCCCTGCATCGTGCCGTCCTCACCAAAAGAACCGTGAAGTGCAATAAAAGCAAAATCAATCTTTGCTAACAAAAGTTTTTTTATGAAATCCTTTTCGCCGGAGTCAATAAGCACAACATCATATTTCTCTTTTTTTAATGCACTCGCTATAGCAGAACCCGTTTTCAGTGAAACTTCCCGTTCCGCCGATTTCCCACCATAAATAACACCAATTTTTTTTATGTTCATAAGTTTTTATAAAGTATTATCTTTAATCAAATATTCCTTTTCACTTTTTTCAATACTTTTCATATACTGATTTAAAATATTTTAATAATTCATCCAATTGGCTAATGTCGGTTAATACAATTTCTGTTGGTAAATGATTTGTATAATGCCCTATATTCCTTACATCTCTAAATGTAATTTTATTGAAACCCGTTGATAATTCGTTTGGTAAAGCTCTTGAATAAAAAACAATACTTTTCTTCATAACAACACAAGAAAAAAACATTGACGACGCTTTGTAAAATCCAACATAACGTTTTGTAGGAATAATCTCAATTTTATCTTTTATGGCTTCATGAAATTTAGAAAATATTTCAATTATATTTTCAGGTTTATCTTTAATGTGAAATTCGATTGTATATTCATCGATAATTTGTTCTTCTAACGATTTACTCTTTGTGCCTTCCTCATTTTCATCAATCTCTTCACTATCAGTATATAAAATCAATTCATCATTCTGTGAACTGACAAATTTTGAAATTTCTATTTTTCTTATTTTTATACTTATAACTTTTTCAATCTGTGATAATCCAATTGATAAGTCAGGTTTCATTTTATCTATTACTAATAATACTTGTGGTTCATCGTCCTCGAAGGCTTTATTTATTAATTCTAACACTTCAAAACCAGTATCATTGCGAATTTGTTCAAAAATGTCTTTTGTCTTTTTTATTTCTTCATATATAAATTTTTTAATTTTTCCCACATCATCTGGTTTAGCATGTTTTATAAAAGAAATAAAATCTCCTAACTGTGGTAAAATATGTTTGTAATCGGGGTGGGATTCTAATTCCATTTCTGTTAAATACAATAATGGTGTATTGGTGTTTTCCCAGACCAAGAGAAAACCGTCGCAAATAGAATCCTTGAAATTTTTTGATTTAAGTTTCTTTTCTGCTTTTATCCAAAACGACTTTGGCGAAATAATTTTTTTATGGTATTTACTAAAAATATCGGTAAGTTCAGTTTCTTTACCATATCTCTTCTTAAAATATTTTTCATTTTTTTCCAAAATTACATGTCTCATATCATTCCTCCATTTTATGTTTTTATTTGCCTACCACTTTTATTTCCAATTCTAATTTTTTATTAAATTTTTCTTTTACTTTTTTTTGGATTTTGGCAATCAGTTTTAGGACATCATCGGCTTTTGCGTTGTCCGTGTTATTTATAAAATTTGCATGTAATTTTGAGACCATTGCATCGCCAACAGATGCCCCTTTCAGTCCTGCTTCATCTATAAGTCGGGCGGCATAATCTCCAACAGGATTTTTGAAAATACAACCGGCATTATGAAAACCAATCGGCTGGGTTTTGACACGATATTGCATTAGTTTATTCAGATTTTTCACTATTTCTTTTTTGGATTTTTTCATCAATAAAAATTCTACCGAAATTATTATACTTTTCGGCGAGATATTTGAACTTCTGTAAGAAAATTTCAGTGATTTTTTCCCTATTTTCCTTATCTCGCCTTTTTCGTTCATAACGGTTACAGATTTTATCAAAGAACCGATATTCCCGTCTTTTGTGCCGACGTTCATAACAACAGCACCACCAACTGTTCCGGGAATTCCTACAAGCGAATCAGCACCACTTAAACCGTTATCGGCGCACTTTTTCACAAAAAGTTGCAACGCACAACCCCCACCGGCAATAACACTGTTTTTTTTCGGAATGAACATCAAACTGCTTAAAGCACCTGCTAATCTAATAACAATTCCTCTTATTCCTTTATCTTTTACGAGAATGTTTGAACCAAAACCGATTACTTGGTACGAAATTTTTTTTACAAGACAAAGTTTTACGAGTTTCTGTAACTCGGCAATTGTTTTTACTTCAACATAAAAATCGCAAGGACCACCGATATGAAAAGTGGTATGTTCGCTCATTGACTCGTTTTCAAGCACTTTTCCACTTACAATTTTTGATATTTCAGAACGGGTTAATTTCATTTAGCACCTTCAAAATTTCGTCGGATTTTTTCCAAACATCACCAGCACCGAGAGTGATAACGACATCACCATCTTTTATTTCTTTTGAAATGGTCTCAACATCAGAAAATTTTCCTGCGTCTTTTTTTCCATTTTTCATAATAGCATCTATTATTGTCTGTGAAGAAATTCCGGGAATAGGTTTTTCGCTCGCTGCATAAATATCCAAAACCCTTATCACATCAGCATCACCAAATGCACTGCCAAACTGGTCTTTTAGTGTTTGTGTTCTTGTATATCTGTGTGGCTGAAATAACACAAATAATCTTTTTTTCGGATTAATAGACCTTACCGCAGAAAGTGTTGCTTTAATTTCCGTCGGATGATGACCATAATCGTCTATGAATACTACGTTTTTGTAACTACCTGTTTTTTCCAGACGTCTACCAACACCATTAAAATCAAGCAGTGCTTTTGCAATTTTGGAAAATTTAATTTCTAATTCATAACCGCATACAACACTTGCAAGTGCGTTAAGGACATTATGTCGTCCCGGTATTTTTAATTCTATATTTCCTAAAAATTTATTGTGATATGAAACATCAAATTTGCTACCAGTATCCGTTGCTACAACATTTGTCGCTTTAAAATCTGCAGAATCATTAAAACCATAAGTGTAATACTTTCTTGTTATTTGCGATATAATGCTCTTCAGATTTTCATCGTCATTACATAAAATCGCACAACCATAAAACGGAATTTTGTTTATAAACTGAATAAATGCACTTTTTATATTTTCAATAGTTCCATAATGATCAAGATGGTCGTTATCAATATTTGTTACAACTGCAAATGTAGGAGAAAGTTTTAAGAACGAACCGTCGGACTCATCTGCTTCAGCAACGAGATATTCTCCCTTTCCAAGTTTTGCACCTGTGCCTAAATTGTTGAATTTTCCACCTATGACAATTGTTGGGTCAAAACCGGCATTTGCCAAAATAAGAGATGCCATAGAAGTCGTAGTTGTTTTACCGTGGCAACCTGCAATTGCAATTGAATATTTTAGCCGCATAAGTTCCGATAACATTTCTGCTCTTGGGATTACTGGAATTTTTTGTGAATGTGCAACAAGAACTTCCGGATTATCTTTTGTTACGGCGGTTGAAGTAACCACGACATCAATTTCTGAATTTTCTATGTTTTCTTTTTTGTGTCCTATTTTTATTTCTGCGCCAAGTTTTTTTAGCCGTTTCGTAACATCCGTTTCTTTTAAGTCGGAACCGCTCACATTAAATTTGAGATTCAAAAGTACTTCGGCAATCCCAGACATTCCACTTCCACCAATTCCTACAAAATGAATATTCTTAAATTTTTTTCTGAACATATTTTATCTCTCTTATAATCTCCTCAACCCATTTTTTTTGAGGTATTTTTTTTATCAGAACACCTTTCTTAAAAAGCAAACCAAATCCCTTGCCACCGGCAATTCCTATATCAGCATCTTTTGCCTCACCTGGACCGTTGACGACGCAACCCATGACGGCAACTTTAAGTGGCAGAGTGGATAAGTGGATAAGTGGATAAGTGGATAAGTGTTTTTCTAATTGACGGACTATTTTTATTAAATCAATTTCACATCGGCCACAGGTGGGGCAGGAAATTATTTCAATACCCCTCTTTCGTAATTCCAATGCCTTCAATATTTCCCAACCAGATTTTACTTCTTCCTCGGATGAAGCGGTCAACGACACACGGATGGTGTCGCCAATTCCCTGATTTAGTAGTATTCCAAATGCCGCTGTTGATTTTACAATCCCGGAAAACTCTGTTCCCGCCTCGGTAATTCCAAGATGAATTGGATAATTCCTTTTCTTGGAAAAAATCTGGTTTGCCAAAATTGTCGTCGGCACATCATTTGCTTTCAGCGAAACTACGATATCGGAAAAATTCATATCCTCAAAAATTTTTATATTTTCCATCAGTTCTTTTACCATCTGTTTTGCACGTTCTACTGACGACATTTTCATCCAACTATCGGATTTTTTGAGGACTTTCAACGAACCAGCGTTCACACCAATTCGGATAGGAATTTCTCGCTTTTTTGCAGCAATAATAATTTTTTCTACATTTTCTCTTGAACCGATATTACCGGGATTTATTCTGATTTTGTTCACGCCTTGATTTATTGACTCAACTGCCAAACGCCAATCAAAATGAATATCCGCAACAAGAGGAATTTTTATGTTTTTTTTGATTTTTGATAGAACTTCTGCGGAAGGCATATCAGGAATTGCAACACGAATAATTTCGCAGCCGACATCCTCAAGTTTTTTGATTTGGTTAACGGTGGATTTCCAATCAAGTGTTTTTGTTTTGGTCATCGACTGCACACGAACTGGCTCACCACCACCGATAAAGATATCACCAATTTTTATTTTTTTTGTTTTTTGCATGTCAGTATGAGTGTCCGCTTAAATTATTATCGGACACATGTCATTGCAAGGGCTGATTCCCGATTAAATGTGATAAGTTTTTAACGACGAGCTACTACAAATTCGCCGCAGCGGATTCACATGGAACTCAAATTAATTCAATAACACAGTTGTTACCGAAATTGTGAACTATTACACCATGCCCGATGGCCGTCATGTCAGCCGTCAGGCGGGCTTCGTCGACTACGGTTCCTCGCAATGTGGCGATTTGTTCAACCTGTGCCTTTGGGCCAGGAACTTTACCGACAAGAATTTGTCTGGCAGAGTCAAGTTTTCTTTTTGTAATTTGATCAAGCATAATTATTTTTTATTTTTATTTTTAGATTCTAAAAGTTTTTTAACCTCATGATCAAAATCAGAAATATAATTTTTATCTTGTTCTATTCTAAATTTTTCATATTCTCCAAGTGCTAATGTTTCGGTCACTTCATGGCTCACTTTTCCCAAATCTCCCAAAATGTCACGATCATTAAGTTTTAAAAACTCACCAAGCTTTTTATCCCAATCCAACATAAACATTGCCTGTTTATGCTTTGCTTGTGACTCGGCAAAAATTAAATACTGCTCCACTATACTATTTAATCCTGCAAGTTCCTCTTCATTTAAATAATTTTTAGCCACCACTACATCTGATTTTCTTATAGCACCTTGCGGGCTATTTTTCCAGTTAGTAAGACCCATATTTGGTTTAGCACTACCAACGCGGTCGCTAATAATTTCTGCAGCCGTGCGACCAGAAATGGCAAAGTGTAATTTATTTTGCACAGTGGCAAAAAAATGCTTGGCTTGTTTACTATTTTTATCATAATCAACACTACACTGTGCGTAAATATCGGTGATTTTTTGATAAAACCGCCGTTCGCTACTGCGGATATCCGCGATACGAGCCAATTGCTCTTCAAAATAATCTTGACCAAAAGTATAATTGGGAGTTTTCAGCCGTTCATCATCCATAGTAAACCCTTTAATAATATATTCTTTTAGTCGCTCTGTCGCCCAAATACGAAATTTGGTGGCAATTGTAGAATTTACTCTATAACCCACAGAAATTATGGCGTCTAAATTGTAAAAATTTGTATTATAATTTTTGCCGTCTGTGGCAGTTATTTCCATTTTGGAAATAACTGAATTTTCTTGTAGCTCTCCACTTGCAAAAATATTTTTTAAATGCTTATTTACGGCTGGTATACCAACACCAAAAAGCTCGGCGATTTTAGATTGAGTAAGCCAAATGTTTTGATTGTGTAAAAACATCTCCACTTTTACTTTACCATTTGGCGTTTTATAAAGTAAAAACTCTGTAAAACTATTATTAGAAACTATTTTTTGGTTATCTTTTTTCATAAAATTTTAGTTACTTCATATAAACATTAACGGGAACATAATCTTTGACATATGTTGGGAACCGTTTCACGAAATCCATTTAATTGCTTAAACTCTGCCATTGTAAATCCTACAAATTATCTTAGAAATCGGTCAAGTACAAAATTGTCTGTAAAAACTTTTTTTTAAATAATGTAATGTATGCGTAAGATAACTTCAAAAAATCTGTTTTTAACAGACTGCCGTTGCTACTGCTGGTTGCATCTGCTGGATACACTCTGGTTGTTGAACTTTCGGTGTGACTATATCGCATCCAAAAAGTTCACGATGGATTTTATCCAATTTTTCTGTAATGTTTGGCGTCATTCTCAAACCTTTCCAGTTTTGAGAAACCCTTATCAATACGGCAAAAACCAGTTTCAGACACGACTTTTCCGTCTTAAATCTTGGTATAACTTTTGTTCTGCGTCTTCCTTCTTCAAAAGTTCGTTCCAAAAGGTTCGTTGTCCTGATAAACTTATGATGCTTTTCTGGAAATTTAAGATGAGTAAGTGTTTCCTCAAGGTCTTTTTCCAAACACTCCATTGCCGATGGGTAAAGATTCTTAAATCTCTCAATCAACCTACGACCTTTATGGATTCCTTCTTTGTAACCTTTGGCATAAAAAACCTGATGAACGAGTGTTTTCATTTTGGCAATAGCATTCTCTGGCAGTTTAGAAAGAATGTTTCTCATTTTGTGGACTTGACATCTCTGACGAAGCGATTTAGGAAACACTTCTCGTATTGCTTTGCGAAGTCCGGAGTTGCCATCGTTGATTATCAAAAGCGGTGCATTCAAGCCCCGTTCTACCATCTCGTGCAGAAACCCAAGCCACGCAGAATAACTTTCTTTTTCACCAAGCGAGAGATGAAGCAGAATCTTTTTTCCGTCGGAAGTTATTCCATATGCACACAGAACACATTCTTTTTCGGAAGTTCCTTGTCTCATTGCAAGATATATTCCATCAAGAAAAAGATAAACGATGTTGTACTTGCTCAAATCACGCTTTTTCCAACTGTCAAACTCTTCGTAAAGATGCTTGGTGATTTTGCTTACTCCACTTTTGGATATTATCTTTCTGCCGAATACATCAAGAAAACTATTCTCAACATCGGCGCAAGAAAGCCCCCTTATATACATTTCCGTTACCAACTTGTTCAGTACATCAGAACCGTTTTTAAGTTTCTTGACAAGTTTAGAACGGAAATCCTCGTTGGTATCTCTAATTTGTGGTATTGCTACCTGCAAAATACCGTCGGCACTTTTGAGATTCCTCGGCTTGTAGCCATTTCGGTACCCAAAATTCTGACGAGCACCTCTTTTGTAATGCGCTCTGCCGAGAAATTCTTGAACCTCCTGTTCCAACGCTGTTTGCAACATATACCGCGCCCCAAGACGGATAAAACTGTCCAGTGGATGATCCATTGTGCCGTTGCCTACATACAAAACTTTTTTGAGGGCTTGACAAATCCTCTCACTATATGCTATCCTGTTCATAGCGTAAGACCTCCTTTCCAATTCCCTTTCCGGGAATCAGAATCTTTAATCAGGAGCCATCTTACGCTTTTTTTATATTATTTTCAACTGCCTACGCTTTTTTATATGCTTTATTCGTAGGCACTTTTACAGACATTTTAGCACATTACCTTTTCTTTTCTACAAACAGGGCGTCCCTAACGGGACTATTATCAAACAAAACGATTTTCTACAAACATTTTGTTCTTGAAAACCTACTTGGCGACGAAGTCGCCTACCTTGTTCGCCCTTTGTTTAAAAATGTGCGAACATTTTTTGAACAAAACTGATACTTCGTCGAAGCGGAACTTCCCACCAAACCACATTCCATCATACCATCGTCTTGAACGTTGACGGAATTTGTGCTAACGTTAGATGACGCGCCGCTCAAATTTCTGTTCAGTCTTTATGTTATGGTAATGTTGGAAGCTTGACAATTTTACCAGAACTATTTTTTATCGCATCTCGACAACTTTTCGCAAAATTTTTATCACTTGATTCTTTAATGTATTTTGCAACCCGAAAAAGGTCGGTAGTCCTCACCAAAACACAATTCGACGATTTTGCCGTATTTATACATTTGATCGTAAATTGTTCTGCTCGTTCAGATGGTTTTGTAAGTCGAAAGCCGTTGCCGAACAAAATGCCAATAGCAGGATTTTCAACTTCTTTTCTTTGCAAATCCTCCTGAATGTTCGTTGCTAATTGTCTAAATTTATCAATATTTATCGCAGAAGTATCTTTGCCCTCGGTTTCACCAATAAAACGATCTCCTTCCGGCGAAGTTATGACGTGGTCTAGCTCAAGATTTCCATCATTATAATTTTCTGCTTTATACCCCAAAACTTCCAGTGCCAAATTTATAGCATTTTCAAGTGTTTTTCCTTTCTCAAAAAGTAAATCCCTCAACATAACCTCTTGGTCTATTTTTGTTAGCAACTCATTCTTTTGCAAAATAAGATTATCGATTTCTTTTGATTTTTTCTCTATCTCTTTCTTCAAAACCTGCTCCTGGGCTAACTGAAAATCTGCCTCGCTTGTCCAATCGGGAGGCGGAGTTCTGTCCCCACCCTTATGGAGAGATTTATCTATATCTACAAATGCTTTAACTAAAGCTTTTCCAAATTGTGTTGCTTCTTTTGTCCAGTATTCTTTCTTTTCTTTTCCGCTATATTCGGTGAACTTTTTCTCGTCGTATTCTATGAAGGGCAAGACCACAAGGTGTCCATTTTTTACTTTGTAAATTGCTCCTAGAATTTTTGTTTTATCTTTGCCAGTGAAAATTATTTGAGCTCCACTCGGGTTCTCTATATAGAGTTGGTATTCCAAATTTTTCTTAAACTTTTCATAAAAATCACTAAATAGCGGATTTCCAGAAAATTCAATCTGCTTTCCAGAAGCAGATGTTAATGTACCGATGTTAATCGGTAAGAAATTATAATTGCTATACATTTCAGTATGAAAAGTATTTTGACCTTTCCTCTCCGAAGATACGCTATTTGCGAGCTGGAGTTCTTCCTCTTTAGCCAGAAGTACAAAAACATTTTTCCCTGCATTTAAATAATCCTCTATCTCTTTTCTTAAAGATGAAATTTTTTGTTTGTATGTTTTTGATGCGGAGACGTTATAACAACCACCATCGCTTGTAGTAAAACTTACCCAATCTCCCCTCGGCGTAAATGAATCCGACGAAATCAATAAAATATCAGCGTCCATTAAAGAAAGCTCATCGTAAAAATCAACAGAATTTTCATCAAATGTTGGTATGGTGTATCCGATTGTGAATATTTTCTTTTCCATATCGTGTCCTGTACCTATTTTTTATATTCCGGATTTAGTTCGGTTGTGTTCTTTGCACAACATCTGGCAATTTTCTGCGGTTGTTTTTCCGCCTTCGTGCCAAGGTTTTATATGATCGGCTTCCATTTCTTCTATTTCCCATTTCTTTTTCTTATTCTCGCCTTTACAGTGCGGACAAATTCCTTTCTGCCTCTCATACGCTTCTCGTTTCATTTTGTCGGTGAAAGCGCGAATATTCAAAAACTTTTCATTTCTAGTCAAAACATATTCGTAAATACCAGACTTTTTGGTCACGTCTTCGTCCTGCATCAACTCGGATATCTCCTTTTCCAGTTTCTTTGAATCAAATTTTTTACCTTTGAATTGATTATACAGCACGCCCCACGGCACATTACTCATTTCCCGACGATAATTTGGAAAAACCGTTCTTACCCAAGCAATTACATTTTGAAAATAATCCCATAGCTCATCAGCACTTTTATCGTGCTGGTGTTTTGCCATGTAATCCTCAATCTTGCTGTCATTGATCCATGAAAGCGCGGTTTCTAAGTATTCCTGCCGGATTGGTGAGCCACTAACTAATTGCCCACCATCATTTGCCAAAAGATATGCCGCGCAGTTTGATTTGCTGAATTTAAGTTTTGCGTCCGAAAGCCACGGCCCGGTATAAACTGCGTTGCGAATTTCTTGGTCATTCACCTTTTCTCCGTACGTATTTATAACCGTAAACCAATCAATTCGCTCTTTATCCGTGCCTTCGCAAAAGTAAATCATCAGTTCATAATCCAAAATTTTATTCTGCTCCTCTTTGGTCAGATTATGAAAAAAGCGATCGTTCAACGAAAAGTCACCATTAACATATTGCCCAATGCTAATAGTACGCTGTTGACCGTCCAGCACTTCGTAGCCGCCATCTTCTCTAATCATCCAATACATCACATTCAGCGGGAAGCTATTTTTGATCGTTTCTATCACGGCGTTGCGTTGCTTCTCCTTATACACAAACTCACGCTGATATTTGGGGCGAATATCAAGCTTGCCGTCGTAAGCGACGACACCTTCTTCAGCACTATCTTTGTAGCCGACAATTACTTCGCGAATTTGTATTTTGTGTAGATCAATTTTCATATTATTTATTTACCTTTTTATTTTTAATCAAAACTCGAAAATACTTTGATTTACCATTTATCTCTGTCATATGAAGATGCTTTTTTTTAGCATTATCATTTAGACCAGCAACATCTAGTACTGTGTATCGATTTAATCCATCAACTATCTCGAATTGATCGGGATTATGTTTATGCAAAAAAGTTATCGGCACACCCATGATACCAGTATAGTCCATAGGAATTTGTTCTGTCCTGTCTACATTTATTGCATCGTAATTATCGTATATTGAATACTCTTTTTTATTATATTTCTTGTATAATATTAATTCCTCTCTTCGTTTTGGCACATCAAGATTAGTAAACCAAACTACACTTTTCGGGAATGCATATTTTTTGCCATTTATTATTTTATAGAAGCTCTCATAATTATCTGGAATTTGAAATAATATGTTTTTACCATTAAGACTTTGCCCAAGCCACATCTCATTATTTTTAATTAGTTTAAAAATCTCCTTATATGTAATTGCATTTTGGTTTCCCATAATTAAAAACTTCTTATTGTGTTTTACAAGCTGTGCGACATATTCGCGAAATAAAGAAAAGGGCGGATTGGTTACGACAATATCTGCCTTTTTTAGTAGTTCAACACATTCCTCGCTACGGAAATCGCCATTTCCACACAGGGGGGTTGCTGTGTTTTTGTCGTGCTTTAACAAGTATTCTACATCGTCTAGATTTACCGCGCCATCGCCGTTGGTATCCGGCACTTCTTTAATTTCGATTTTAAACGGCTCTTTGCCTGATGGCTTCAACCCTTCCATATCAAACAGCGATAACTGCCCGCCGATAATCGGTGATTTGACATAACTCGTTGTGATAAGTTTCTTCAAACCAAACGCTTTAAAATTAGCGGCAAAATATTTAAAAAAATTGCTCTCAAACGGATCATCACAATTACAGTAAACAACCTTACCTCGAAACTGGTCTTTGTAGTGCTTGAGTTCGTTTTCAATATCAATAAGCTGAGTATAAAACTCATCTTTCTTAAATTGGCTTGCTTTGCGCAAATCTTTATTTTTAGATTTGATTGCCATAAAATTATTTTCTAGTTATCAAGTCATACGCCAAACTGGCGAGCGATATGTAATGAATTGCTAAATTTTTATCCAAATCTTGGGCTGGTGTATGTGCCTTTTCATTCCGCAAAAATTGTATGGACATATGCAAAAATTTTACTCCTTCAAAAAAGTCTTTTTCTCCCTCTTGAAGAAAAATAATATCGCCCGGCGCCAAATCCGCGCTCTTAATGATTATTTCTTTATTGTCGCGCATCGCTGTCGCCGAAGTTTCCGTAAATTTTTTTAAAGCAAGAAGCGTATTTTGAGCTTTTC